>JAJRQS010000333.1 GCA_024280135.1 Bacteroidota bacterium
AAGATAGCTAAAGAATAAAAGCACTCCTATAACTCATTGATTATTAGCCAAAAGTAGGCTCCTGAGACCCAATGTCCTTTCTCTAGGGATGCGACCTTGATATGGTAAGGTTTTGATATTATTTTGGATTTATCACTTGAACTCCTCAACTCCTTTTATTATTATCTCCACGCGTCGATTCTTTCTTTTGTTGGCTTTAGTATTATTAGGTGCGATAGGTCGCTCTGACCCCATTCCTGTAGCTGTGATGTGTTCTGCTGAAATTCCATTGGATAAAAATAGTTGTTTGACAGATTTTGCTCTTTTTTTCGAAAGAAAAATGTTCGCATCTATGTTTCCGTCATTGTCTGTATGCCCTATAATATTTACATGAAACTTAGTTTTTCTTTGTTTTAATGAAGCGGATAGCTGATTTACTATTGACAGAAAAGAAGTGTCTCGAATCTCATAAGAGTTTTGCTTAAAGTTGACTAGATAGGTTCTACTTTGAGGTGTTGACTTAACTTCTCTTTTATTTGTAACAGAGTCTATTTGAATAATTGAAGAACGAATTGAAAGAACAGCACCTTTTTTGGTTTCAGGCTCTGATAGATTGCGGATATCTACGTTGTCAATTAAAACATATGTTCCTAGTCCTTTTCTTTGTTTTTTTTTATATTTCCGATTCCTTCTAAATGCTATTTCATTATCATCCAAGAAGACACCAATGATTAAATACTTCTCCCCGAGAATTCGCGGCTTATACTTAAAATCTAGCCGAACCCATTTATTGATAAATAGTTTTTTGTCACTGTGAACTGCGTTCGAATCATATAAAGGAGAATATGCCCAATATGGAATGGTATCCAATACTTTGTACCCAATTGAATTTGTAATGTATGGGCTCCTGCGTCCGTCAATCATGACATCAAAAGATATACTATAGTTCTTATCTTTTTGTAGCTCGTTAACCAGTTCTAAAACAATGTATTCTTTAAATAATTTATTCTTACTCGATGAGACTAAACCTATCATTCCATTTCCATCCTGTGGCTTGACTAATGAAGCATGCCAATCTGGAGAATTGATCTTAAAGCAATTTGCAAGCACCTTGTTATGGCCAGCTTGGACTTCATGATTTTTTGTGTGATAAAATAAGACTTCAGAATGGATGACCTTTTTGTCAAATGAGCCATTTAGTACTAAGTTGTCTTGGGAATAGCATAAAACGGGGAAAAAGATAAAGAAGCTAAAGATTACCTTTAGCTTCTTTATCTGTAAAATATTATTCATGTTTTCCAAGTCCATGTGATAAGGCTGTAGCTTGTGATACTATTGGAATATTTGAAAAGCCTCTTTCTTCTATGGCTTCTTTTGCGGCTAAAGCTAACGTAGGAGTGTCAGAAGATACAAAAAAATTGAAACATTCTACAATTGTGATATTTTCATTACCTAAGTCATCGCAGTCTTTGTTTGAATTGTAAACGGTACTATACGTGACGCCATCTTTTGTGTAAACGACAACGGTTCCAGCCAATAAACTAGTGGCAGAAATAGCAAACAGAGCAAAAATTAAAAAAATCTTTTTCATCTTAAAAAAATTAATGGATTTATTCGGCAATACGCCTAATCAGTATTGCTAATTTTTGTAGCATGTAATATATAACTTTTATTAAAAATTAGCAAATTATCATCAAAAATTAAGCACTAACTTATACAAAGATAGATAGATAGATGCAAGTTTTTTCTAAAATTTTTGATTTTTTTTGCGTAAAAACACGCTGACTATCATTCGATAATAGGGTATCAGTTACCATTCCAATCTGAATTGCAATCGCAAGTCCCAGAAAGTCTTTTTCAGGATGCTAAAAAGAATTATTTTTCTAGAAATGGTTTAATAAGGACCTCTGATGATCATACGTAGAAGCTGGGTATCTTATCTAACTTTTACTTAAGTTTCTCACATCGGGATAGGGTTTCTTGCTTCCGGCACTCGAATCATTTATAATAAAGAAACCAATTATTCCTTACTAAGCAAAGGGTCGGAGAAGTTTCTATGTTGCTGGGCATTAATTCGGAAAATTTACTTTACCAGCTTAGGTATTTCAAAGATCGGTTTGTTTTTAATGATCCTAAATCGAGTAAAGCCTATATAACTCATTGATTATCAGTTGATAATAGGCTTCTGAGACCCAATGCAAACAAATAAAGACAAATAGCGTAAATTATTATATGTATTTGCACAAGTTTTAGGTGTATTTCTTTGTTTCTGATATAAAGAACTATACCTTTGCCGTCGATTTATTCAGAAAATCATTACAAGATGAATGCAGCTTTGGTAAGCAATTTTCTATCCTTTGCAGGAAGTGCCACTTTCGGTGCTATTTTCCCCATTTTAAGCATGGTTGTTTATGGTTTGATAGGGTTATTGACTTTGATGTATTTGGGATCTATTCTAAGTAGAAAAAGACCCAAGACCATCGCAACAGGTTCTGTTAAAGTGTTGAAAAAAGGCTTTGATATACCAGTAAAAGGGGTGCCTACGGGTGCTGTAGAGAATGTGATGGTCAACAAATTTGCAGTACAACCCAAAAACTTTCCTTACATCTTTCCAATTCCTAAAGTAACGGTGGAAGTTGGCGATCACGTAAACGCTGGAGATGCTTTATTTTATGATAGAGATAATACGGATGTGAAGTTTGCGAGTCCAGTAAGCGGTAAAGTAGTCGATATTCATAGAGGAGCAAAGCGGTCTATCGCTGAGATAATCGTAGAGGCAGACAAAGAGCAAACTTACAAGACCATTGAATCTATAAATTTGGATTCTGCTTCAAGAGAGACTTTAGTTAGTTTCCTTGCGAAAAATGGAGCTTGGCCGCTGATAAACGAAAGACCATATGATGTGATTCCGGCTTTAGATACGGTGCCGAGAGATATATTTATTTCTACTTTTGATACCGCCCCTTTGGCTCCAGATAATGCATTGATTGTGGCGGGCAAAGAGGCCGCTTTTCAAACAGGCTTAAATATTTTGCGCAAGCTGACATCGGGTAAAGTTCATCTTGGACTAGACGGGCGTGCAGAAAAAGTAAATCCAGCTTTTGCGCAAGCAGAAGGAGTCGAAAAACATTGGTTTAGTGGTTTTCATCCTGCAGGCAATGTAGGCGTGCAAATCCATCATACTGCTCCGATTAAGAATGGAGAAGATAAAGTATGGACACTAGGCGTGCAAGAAGTAATCACTTTGGGTGGTTTAATAACAGAAGGAAGATACGATGCTTCACGGGTCGTGGCAATAGGTGGAAATAAAGTCACAAAACCACGATACGTTCGTACTTTTATGGGTGCGAACATCGGGGAATTATTGGGTGGAGATGGAGCTGAAGGCCGTGTTATTTCAGGCGATATTTTGTCTGGCGAAAAGAAAGAAATAGCTGAGTTTTTGAATTATTTCGACAATCAAGTATCGGTAATTGGAGAAGGGAATTATTACGAAATGTTTGGTTGGATTTTGCCATCGAAAAAAGTACCTTCTGTATCAAGAACGTACTTTCAAGGACTATTTCCTTCTACAAAAGCAAAAGATATAGATGCTAACTATCATGGAGAAGAAAGAGCATTTGTGATGACTGGAGAATACGAAAGAATGTTGCCAATGGATATTTATCCACAGCATTTGATGAAGGCGATAGTTACCGCTGATTATGAAAAAATGGAAGGTTTGGGCATACATGAATTAAGTGAGGAGGATGTAGCATTATGCGAATTTGCCTGTACTTCTAAGCAACCATTACAAGAAATATTAAGAAAAGGATTGACGGAATTATATTCCGAGTAAATCCTTCTTTAAAAACGAAAAGAAAAAACAATATGGGTCTTTTAGATTTCTTTAAAAAGATCGAGCCAGATAAGAAAAAGTCGGGGTTCTTACACACCCTTTACGATGGCTTTTTTACATTCTTATTTGTCCCCAATCATCGCCCGACCAAAGGAGCGCATGTGCACGATCATACAGACTTAAAACGAACCATGATTTTTGTGGTTTTGGCATTGGTTCCCTTGTATATCTTTGGGATGTTCAATGTCGGACATCAGCATTATTTAGCATTAGGAGAATATGTAGGCGTAGGAGAAGGTATCGGTGCCAAGATGCTATATGGGGCATTGAAAGTGCTACCTATCTATGCGATTAGCATGGCAGTGGGTTTAGGAATTGAGTTCTATTTCGCCTTTAAAAAAGGACATGCCATAGAAGAAGGGTATTTGGTGACAGGGGCCTTGATTCCTTTGATAATGCCCGCTAGTTTACCGATTTGGATATTGGTATTAGCTATTGTTTTCGCGGTTATTATAGGAAAAGAAGCTTTTGGAGGAACAGGAATGAACATTGTCAATGTTGCTTTATTAGCTCGTGTATTTGTGTTTTTTGCCTATCCCTCTTCCATATCAGGTGATGCCGTGTGGGTGGCAGGAGTGGATGGATATGCGGGTGCTACACCATTAGCACTTGCGCAAAATGGCTGGGCGTCAGTCACAAACACTTTCAGTACAGAACAGATGTGGTGGGGGCTTATTCCTGGATCTATAGGAGAAACATCGAAGCCTTTAATTATATTAGGCGCGATGTTTTTGATTTTGACACGTATCGCTAGTTGGCGGATTATGTTAGGAGGTATTATAGGTATGGTGTTGATGGGATTTGTATTTAATGCTTGGGGAGCGACTCCATTTATGGAAGTGCCTTGGTATTATCATTTTTATATGGGCAGTTTCTTGTTTGCAATTGCTTTTATGGCAACAGACCCAGTGACAGCCGCTTCAACCAATCGAGGAAAATGGATATATGGAATACTAATAGGAGCCTTTGGTTTGATTATCCGTATATTTAATCCAGCCTACCCAGAAGGGTGGATGCTGGCAATATTATTAATAAATGTGTTTGCGCCATTGATTGACTATTTTGTCCTTCAGTCCAACATGAAAAAACGTTTGAAAAGTGCATAGTACAGGATACGTTATAAAATTCACGATAATCATGACGATTGTCGCTGGCTTGATTCTTTCGGGTATGTTTTATGCTACCGAACCTATCGCCAAAAAAAATGCCGCGGTCTTTAACAAAAGAGCGATACTTTCAGCCTTGACTTATTCTATGGATAAGCCACAAGCGGAAATGACAGACGATGAAGTCATCGAGTTATTTAATACCAAGATGGAACAGAAAGTATTGAATCTAAAAGGAGAAGTAGTGGAAGGAGATCTCTTAGCAGAAAATTTAAGCCTTGCAGCAGAAGCTAAAAAGCCAGAAGCAGAGCGCTTGATACCCTTGTTTACCTATAATGGTAAGGACGGAAAAACAAATATCTTAGCGGTCTATGGTAGCGGACTTTGGGACAAAGTGTGGGGATATATCGCCTTAAAACCTGATAATAAAACAATCTCAGGTGCCTCTTTTGACCACAAGGGAGAAACGCCGGGCCTAGGTGCAGAAATCAAGGATGATCCGACTTTTAGCTATCGCTTCATTGGAAAATCTTTGTACAATAAGAATAATGAATTTACTTCGGTAAGCGTAGTGAAAAAAGTAAATAATCCAGATAATGAAGTAGATGGAATCGGTGGAGCTACTTTGACAGGAGATGGAATAACGGAAATGATGGTACGGGGTATTAACTATTACCTGCCTTATTTAAAAAAGAATAATTAAAACCATGACGACAGAAAAAGAAAAAACCCCGTTGTTTGGACCCAAGGAAAGAAGATTGTTGTGGGATCCACTCAATGATAATAATCCAATCACAGTCCAAGTACTAGGTGTGTGTTCTGCATTAGCAGTAACCTCTTTAGTGTATAAGAGTGTGGTCATGTCTATTGCTGTTATTTTTGTACTAGCTTTCGCAAATTTAGTGACGAGTTTGATACGAAATTATGTACCTAGCCAGGTGCGAATGATAGCCCAATTGGTGGTCATCGCAACGCTAGTGACGATTGTAGAGTTAGCTTTAAAAGCAGCTAATTATGCTATTTATAAAGAACTTTCCGTCTTTATCGGTCTGATTATTACCAACTGTATCGTGATGGGACGGCTAGAGGCATTTGCGAGTAGCAATAGTCCTTGGCGTTCATTTTTAGATGGTATCGGTAATGGCTTAGGCTATGGAGTTATCTTGATTATTGTTGGTTTTGTCAGAGAGTTATTTGGCAAAGGGACGCTTTTTGCAGGTAGCCCTATCCAAATGAATATTATCGGTAAATCAAATGACCTCGTCAACTATTGGATTGATACAAGTGGTGGGGCGATGTCTTGGTATTCTAATAACGGTATGTTGGCATTGCCTGTATCTTCTTTGTTTTTGATCGGTATTCTTATTTGGGTGCAACGTGCACGAAATAAGAAGTTGGTTGACGTTTCCTAAAAATAAAAATCTAGCATCATGGAACTAGTAAGTATATTTATCAAATCCGCATTCATGGAAAATATGGTCTTGGCCTTTTTCCTTGGAATGTGTTCTTTCTTGGCTGTATCCAAAACCGTAAAAACGGCTATCGGCTTAGGTTTAGCAGTTATTTTTGTTTTGGGTATTACAATGCCTATTAACTGGTTGATTAACCATTACCTCCTTTCGGAAAGTGGAATGTTTGGCATGGACTTAACCTTTTTGCGTTTTATTCTATTTATTGCGGTTATCGCTTCAATGGTGCAATTAGTAGAAATGGTTATTGAAAAAGTCAGCCCATCTTTATATAACTCACTGGGTATCTTCTTACCGTTGATTACCGTAAACTGTGCCATCATGGGTGGCTCGCTATTTATGATTTCAAGAGAATATAACTTGTCAGAATC
>JAJRQS010000334.1 GCA_024280135.1 Bacteroidota bacterium
ATACTGAAGATTTAGCAGCCCAAGCTATTTTTGGAGCTAATAATATTAGCGGAAGATTGCCTGTTACAGCTTCCGATGGTTATCAATCGGGTCAAGGGATTCCAATTAGAAATGCAGGTGTGTTTGGGTATGCGCCACCAGAGGAAGTCGGCTTGAATCCAGATGTAATATCCAAAATAGATAATATTTTGGCAGAGATGGTTCGAGTCAAAGCAGCTCCGGGCGCCCAAGTACTCGTTGCCCGAAAGGGAAAAATAATCTATCAAAAAGGCTTTGGATATCACACCTACAAAAAGAAAAAGCCTGTACAAAACAGTGATATTTATGATCTAGCGTCCATTACCAAAGTCGCTGCGACCACCGTCTCTTTAATGAAATTATATGACGAAGGAAGATTTAGCCCGAATCAAACACTCGATGCCTATATTCCAGAAGTAGCCAACACAAACAAAGCGAATTTGATTACAGGGGACATATTAGCGCATCGGGCTAAGTTACGACCTTGGATTCCTTTTTACAAAAGAACGCAGGTTGATGTTGGCAAAAAACGTAGAGGGCGCAGACAAAAAAAAAGATTGGATAAAACAATCTATCATACCTCAAAAAGTAGTGATTATTCAATTCCTGTTACGAGTGGTCTGTTTATGAAAAATACTTACGTCGATAGTATTTGGCATTGGATTTATGAATCAGATTTAAGAACAAGTGAGGGGTATCGATATAGCGATCTAGGCTTTTATTTGTTTAATAAAGTAATTAATAATATTACAAATGAATCAGAAGCTGATTACGTCAAAAAGGAAATCTATGATAAATTAAGATTGACTACGATGACATACAAACCATTGGGTTGCTTTGGCAAAGCCTGTATTGTCCCGACCGAAAGGGATAATTATTTTCGCAAGAAAGAAATACAAGGGAGTGTTCATGATATGGGTGCGGCGATGCTAGGGGGTGTATCGGGTCATGCAGGACTGTTTTCAAATAGTCACGATCTAGCTGTGCTTTTTCAGATGCTACTCAACGGAGGAACCTATGGAGGAGAACGTATTCTATCCCAGGACGTCGTTCAGTTATTTACGCATAGAGTAGCAAATGAAACAAGACGTGGACTCGGTTTTGACATGAAAGAACTAGACCCAACGAATCCCAGACGAAAAGAAAATATGTCTCCGTTGGCTTCCGATTCTACTTTTGGACATTTGGGATTTACAGGTACTTGTGTATGGGCTGATCCTGAAAACGATTTGATTTATGTCTTTTTATCCAATCGGACTTATCCGTCTATGCATAATAATAAACTCAATAAATTAGATATTCGCCCTCGTATTCAGTCTGCTGTTTATGAATCGATTCAAGAGTAGATTGCTCCCTTCGGTCGCGTTTATTAGCTCCCTTCGGTCGCGTTTATTAGCTCCCTTTGGTCGCGTTTATTTGCTCCTTCGTCGCGTTTATTTGCTCCTTCGGTCGCGTTTATAGGCTATCGAGTCACGCGACGTAGTCATACTCTTAATTCGCGTAATTCGTGCTAATTCGTGTCCAAACCACGTGGGAGTACATAAACAGGCAAAGCGCACAACATTTTATACCGTTTTAGGGTTTTGGTGACTAAGCCTTGAAAAATGAATGAAGAAAACCATAATTTACCTGAGCAAGATGATTTACTTCCTCAAGCACACAAAAAGGAGCGGTTTGCCTACTTAAAAGCAAAAAGACGTGCTTTTAGGGAGAAATACCCTAAGCTTTTTTGGGTGATGCGGATTGGGTTTTGGACAGGACTGACGCTTTTTATAGTCGCAATAGGCTTTGCTATTGCAGTTTATTTGGGTGCATATGGCAAATTACCAACCCAAGCGGAACTAAAAGGAATAAAATCTAGCGTTGCTTCAGAAGTCTATAGTGCTGACGGAAAAGTCATTGGTAAATTCTACCTTGAGAATAGAGTGTTTGTCGAGCTGGAAGAAATGTCCCCCCATCTCGTGCACGCCTTAGTAGCGACAGAAGATGAGCGATTTTTTAAGCATAAGGGGGTTGATTTTAGGAGCATGGGAAGAGTGCTTTTCAAAACCCTTCTTTTGCGCAAGCATGCTGGTGGCGGAAGTACGATCAGTCAGCAATTAGCAAAGAATATTTATAAGCGGAAAGAGAAAGGTTTCTTGAGTATGCCTATTACAAAATTTAAAGAAATATTTATCTCTTGGCGACTTGAGAAAGTCTATTCTAAAGATGAATTACTAGAACTCTATTTGAATACAGTGCCTTTCGGAAATCGACTTTTTGGTATAGAGGTCGCCTCCAAAGGGTATTTTGGGAAATCAGCCAAAGACCTAAAATTAGAAGAAGCAGCGGTGCTCATCGGAATGCTAAAAGGCACTGGTCTTTATAACCCAATCTCTCACCCTGAAAAATCCTTGAAACGAAGAAATACAGTCCTGAATCAAATGGCAAAAAATGGCTATTTGTCTGACGAAGAATTAACTGAAATTAAAAATAAGAAACTCGAAACGAATTTTCAAAAAGAAGGAAGCAACGAAGGAAGTGCTACTTATTTTAGAGAGCGACTCCGACGCGATGTCAAAGCTATTTTGAAGCAATTCAAAAAGGAAGATGGTAGCGACTACAATCTATATACAGATGGGCTCAAGATCTACACAACGATTGATTCTAAAGTTCAAGCTTACGCCGAAAAAGCAGTAGAATCCCATATAAGTAAACTCCAACAACTATTTGACAGGCATTGGCGAAAGCGAAAAAAACCATGGACTAAGAACAAAGCCATTTTACCTTTCATGAAGCAATCGGATCGGTATCAAACGATGAAAACAAATGGACTCCCTGATGAGCAAATCTTCGCCTCATTTCTCGACAAGCAGCACATGCGAGTTTTTACTTGGAAAGGTCTGCGTGACACCATGATGACACCCAAGGATTCTGTGGCTCATTATCTGTCCTTTTTGAATGCAGGTTTATTGGCATTAGATGTCAAAACGGGTGGTGTCAAAGC
>JAJRQS010000335.1 GCA_024280135.1 Bacteroidota bacterium
AGAATTAGACATTGCTTCTTCTATTTGCCAAAAGGCTACAACGGAGAGTCAAGGTCATGACTATTGGATAGCAAAAAGCTTAATTCTGTATGCTGATATTTTGACAGAGCAGGGTAATTATACGAGTGCACAGGCTGCTTTAGAAGCTGTAATTGAGAACTTCCAAGATGACCCGAAATTATTAAAGGAGGCAGAATCAAAATTAAAACTTGTCAAGATCAAGGATGAAAGTAGCACACGCTTACTGAAAAGTGGTGGTGATGACGGAGAACTTTTGGATTTAGAAGCTCCTAACTAGTGTTATAATTCTGCCAATTTCAATCAAACAAATAAAAAAATAACCATGCAATATAAATTTCAATTCATCCTAGCCCTTTTGGTTTTACCCTTTTTTGCGCAAGCCCAAGGTCCGGACTTACCCGCAGAGCAAGTCGAAGTTTTAAAAAGGTTTGAAGCTACTTTGTTAGACACCAAGAAGCAATCTACTGCGGGGACTTTGCCCAAAGAAGATCGTAGCACAGTAGAACTCACCTACTCCTTGCCAACCAAAAATCTCGAAATCCTACAGCCTGATCCCAAAATCAGACCTATAGGAATGAGACGGGATAAATTACCTCCTGTCTATAAAGGTTATGTCAAGGCTGGATATGGTATCCCTGCTTCTCCTTATGCCGAGGCAGGTTATTATTTTGGCGGCGAACCACTACGTATCAACGTCCACGCCAAACACCACGGGGCTAACTTCAAGAATGTTGCCAATAAGAAATTCGCAAGAAGCTCGGCAGAAATCGAAGGAAAATACAGTTCAGAGTCAAACATTGGGTTGACTGCCGGTCTTGGTTTTGATAGGCATTTGCTACATTTTTATGGTTATGACCATGATAAATTAACCTTTGCCGCACCTATTGTCAAGCAAGTTTTTTCTGACTTTACAGTCAAATTAGGTCTTGCTAATGAAGAGAGATTATCGGGAGACATTGATTATCGTGTGTCAGGAGACCTGAGTATTTATAAAGATAATTATGCAAGCAAAGAACAGAATTATGTATTAGGATTGGGAGGCACAAAATGGATTGGTGGTAAGCATCCCATCAAACTAGATGTCATAACTGACTTTACTTCTTTCAAAGATACGGCTACTCAAAAATTAAATAATATTTATTTCAAACCGTCCTTTACTTATCACGGAGAGAAGTTTTCGTTTAAGGCTGGAGGTAATATTGTTTCATTTAAAGATGAGTTTACCGTTTTTCCTGACATAGAATTGTCGGTGAATATTATTGGAAGTAGCTTGACGGCTTTTGCTGGATGGGATGGAGACTTGCAAAAAAACACCATGCGCACCCTATCTAAATACAATCCTTTTATTATCTCAAACGTACCTCTCCGAAACACAAAATATACAAAATATTTTGGAGGTATCAGAGGTAGCTTTAGAGGCGCTGAATATTCTGCACAGCTGGGCTACAAAGATGCTAAGGACTTAGCGTTATTTTTAAATGACACCATAGACTCGAAACGTTTTGACATTTTGTATGACACCGTTAATGTCTTTTATATTGAAGGTTCTACAAAGTTTTCATTGTTTAAAGGTTTCGAATTAATCGGAACTTTGAGTCAGTCTGTATTCAGCCCTAAAAATGAAAAGAAAGCATGGCATTTACCCAATTTAGAATCTAATATTAGTGCTACTTACCGTATGCCTGAACAAAGATTCAAAGTAAAAGGTGAACTGTATGTGGCAAATGGTGCCGCCTATAAAACAGCCGATCGCAAAGTAGATAACCTAGGTGCATTACTGGATTTGAGTTTTGGAGCGGAGTATTTTGTTACTGAACAAATTGGTATATTCTTGGATGTAAACAACCTACTAAACAATAAACGTCAACGATGGAACGGATACAAGGTCTATGGGTTAAACGTGCTTGGTGGGGTATTTGCTAAATTTTAATCGTTGCTTCTATCCTTTTGAATTTGGTCTATTTCAATTCTAACAAAACAACATTCTCAATGTGATGTGTCTGCGGAAACATATCCACTGCTTTGGAACGAACCAGTCTGTACCCTTCCTCTAACAGAGCGATGTCCCTTGCTTGAGTCGCAGGATTACAACTTACATAGACAATTTTCGGGGCTTTTAATTTTAGAAGAAAATCTACAACTTTGGAGTGCATGCCCGCTCTTGGCGGGTCTGTAATGAGGACATCGGGTCGTCCATGTTGGAGGGTAAAGTCATCGGACAAAACATCTTTCACGTCGCCTGCATAGAAAGTAACATTATTAATATTATTAATTGTGGCATTTTCTTTGGCATCTACAATGGCCGGTTCGACTTCCTCTATTCCCACTACTTGGCGACATTGATCCGCTAAAAACAATGCAATACTACCTGTTCCTGTATATAGGTCATAGACATTTTCATTGCCTGTCAACCCAGCAAATTCTTTGGCAATTTTATACAAATTAGTCCCCTGTCTAGCATTCGTTTGAAAGAATGATTTAGGGCCTACTTTAAAAACTAAGTCTCCCATTTTTTCTTGAATAAAACCCTTTCCTTTGTACGTAACCATCTCTAAATCATATAGATAGTCATTCACTTTAGTATTAATCGTATAAATAACAGATGTTAATCCTGGAAACAAATCAATCACTTCATCTAAGAACTTTTTCCGTAAGGAAGCATCCTCATATCCAAAACCCATTATTAACATCGTCTGATCTAATTCAGAAGTCCGCACAACCATTTGGCGTAAAAAACCAGTATGCGCACGATTATCATAAAAGGTTAAATTTTGGCGAAAGGCGATCTCTTTAATGGTATTCCTTAATTCATTAGACAGTCCACCTTGAAGATGGCAATGTTGGATATCGATTAACTTATCAAAAGCTCCTGCTTTATGAAAACCCAAAACATTCTCCGTATTACTAATAGGTGCATTTACCTCAGCTTCCGTCAACCATCTTTTGGTACTAAAGGAAAATTCTAACTTATTGCGATAATAATACAAATCTGCACCACCTAAAATGGGTTCCATCAATGAAGTATCTTGTTTGCCGATTCGTTGCAACGCATTTTTGACTACATCTTGTTTGTATCTTAGTTGTGCATCATAACTTAGGTGTTGCCATTTACAACCACCACACAAGGTAAAATGGGCACATTTTGGGGTAACCCGATCCTCCGAAAAAGAATGATAGGCTAATACTTTACCTTGAAAAACACCTTTTCGCTTGCGCCAAACCAAGATATCTACCACATCCCCCGGCACCGGGCCCTCTACAAAAGTCACAACGCCTTCTTCATCACGCCCGACCACTTTGCCTTTATCAGCCAAGCCCGTAAAACGGACATTAGTCAATATTCTTTGCTTTTTCCTCGCCATTTCTATCTCGTTAGTACGATGTAATCTCGTATGATTGTTTTCACAAATTTAACTCTATCTTTCGGAATCTGGTCTATTTCTAAAACCTCCCCTACTTTATTCGTCATCATTCTAAAAGCCTCGCGGTGTGCGGGATTTTTATATTTCTGAAAGCGCTTTAGTGTTTCTTTGACCTGCAATATATCTTTTTCTGTAAATTTAATAACAGCAGGATACACAGCTTCATAATCTTCCAATGACTTAATATTAATAATATCTTCTAGC
>JAJRQS010000014.1 GCA_024280135.1 Bacteroidota bacterium
GATTCACTTTTGACCGTTTGAATTAAATCGCTAGTACTAAAATCAGTGACTTTATAATTTAGTTTATTAGAGCTAAAGATAAACTCAGGGCGTATGATGAATTTTCCAAACTGCTGCTGTGTGTACAAGCCAAAATGCATTCCATAGTCCGCTTCTTTCACGGCTATTCCAAAAGCTTTGACATCTTCCTTGTTTAGAATAGATAATTCTTCGGGAGCAATACTAATCGTATTCAGCCCTCCTTTTATGCCGAAAGTAAATTGGGCATGTAGTGTTCCTACAAAAAACACCAGACCAAAAAGAAACAATAGATTTTTCATAGCTTTTCAATTTATAGTTCTGTTGAATGACAGATTGTCAAACTTCATGCTTCAAAAACGCTTCAAACAAACAGAAACTTGTATCTTGCGCCACTAATTTAACAGAGATTAACTTCTTTTGGCATATTTAACTCCTTTTAACACAATTTTTGGCAATTAATCAGCAATAATGACCATACATCAAGCAAAATTTGTGGCAAGTTATCCTAAATTGGCAATGTGTCCCCCTGCTGATCGCCCAGAATATGCGTTTTGTGGCCGCTCCAATGTAGGTAAGTCTTCGCTTATCAATATGCTCACCAATCAGCAAAAATTAGCCAAAACATCTGGGACACCAGGAAAAACGCAATTATTAAATTATTTTTTGATTGATGAAAATTGGTACTTAGTAGATCTACCCGGTTATGGTTTTGCGAAAGTATCCAAAGCAAATCGGAAGAAATGGTGGACAATGATTACGCAGTATGTGCGCCATAGAGAAAGTTTAATGTCCGTTTTTGTGTTAGTAGATGGGATGATTGCACCTCAAAAAAATGACCTTGAATTTATGGCGATGCTTGGCGAACACGGTGTTCCATTTTCTATCGTTTTTACGAAAGTGGATCGTGTCAAACCCAAAGACTTCAAGAAAAACCGCAAGGCTTTAGAAGCAAAACTACTAGAGCATTGGGAGTCGTTACCGCAAATGTTTGTGACTTCATCCAAGACTAAATTAGGGAAAGATGAATTAACGGAGCATATTTTTTCTATCAATGAACGCGTAGCAGAAGAATTTTAGATGGCAAAGTATAAATTTAAAAACACTCCCTTATTTCCCAATCTGGATGATTGGCCTATTTCGAAAATGGGCAAAAATAGAGATCAGTTCGTCAAAGAGTTAGAGGAAATGGTTTTTACGCATATTAAAAGTAAAAAAGGAGATAAGCTAGGCAAATTACTTGCGCAAACAATTTATAAAGAAAGAACACGAGTCAAAGAAGATTCTTGGAAAGTCGATAAAAATGATGAAGCTTCTTTTTGGAAAGAAAAACAAAGACAATTTGCCGAAGAACTAGATGAGGAGGATCAAGATGCTATTGATTTGAATGACCAAATTTTAAAAGAAATCATTCATCGGTATTCAGAAGAAATTATAGGCTATTTTCACAATAAAACTTTTCGTTTTGCACGCAAATTCTTAACCGTTGTATTTAATAGATTACTCAATACGGCCGCAAATAGAAATATGCAACGCCTATATAGAACGAATGTAAACATCCATGATCGGATGCAAGCATTTGGCGAAATTGAATTATTGAGAGAACTTTTCCCGAAAGGTAATATTGTAATTGTACCGACCCATTTTAGTAATTTGGATTCTGTCCTAATCGGATATGTTTTAGATTCCATTATTGGGTTACCTGCTTTTGCTTATGGCGCAGGATTAAATCTATACAACTCTGGTTTTGTCGCTCCTTTTATGAATCGCCTGGGTGCTTATCGAGTAGATCGACGCAAAAAAAATGTTGTCTATTTAGAAACATTAAAAGCGCTATCTAGCCTGTTGAACCAAAAAGGGGTTAATAATATTTTCTTCCCGGGTGGTACTCGTTCTCGATCGGGCGCCATTGAAGAACAATTAAAATTAGGACTTTTAGGGTCTGTAATTGACGCGCAAAGAGAATTGCTAAAGCAAGGTTCTGACCGAAAAATAATAGTCGTACCTTTAGTATTAAGTTATCATTTTGTCCTTGAGGGGAAACATTTGATTTATCAGCATCTTAAAAAAACAGGCAAAGAAGAATTTTTATTGCCTTCAAAAAAGGATCAATCTAAAAAACGTAAATCTATTGCGAAGTTCTTTTGGGAATTTTTTAGTGAACCTTCTGAAATTATAGTTTCTATCGGCAGGCCGATGGATGCTTTAGGCAATTTTTTAGATAAAGATGCGGTCAGTTTAGATCGCCAAGGCAATCCTGTAAATATTAGAGACTACTTCGTAAACAATGGTGAAGTTACGAAAGACAAACAACGAGAATCCGTTTACACGAAACAATTAGCCAAGAGAATTATAAGGCGCTTCAAAAAAGAGAATATTGTTCTATCGAGCCATCTGACAGCTTTTGCAGTCTATAATATACTGGCTAGAAAGCATCCTACTTTGAATCAATTCGCGCTACTGCGACTACCCACAGAAGATATTAATTTTCCGATTGAAATGGTTGCGGATGTTGTTGCCGAAATTCAAATTAAATTATTTGATATGGAGAAAAATAAAGATATTATCCTTTCGGAACAAGTCAAAAAACAACCGCTTGAAATTATTTATGATGGGGTCGTCAAAGTGGGTAGATTTCATCTTAAGAAGCCACTAGCGGTCAATAAATCGGGCGATTTATTTAGCCGAGATTTTGCTCTTTTGTACTACTATCATAATCGACTTACGGGTTACGACCTAGATGATACAGTCGATTGGAAAGGGGTTTTTAACCGAAATTCAGATATTTTTGATTACGAACCAATAACGTAGTTAGCTTACTATCAATAACTTACAATGAAAATTCTACATACATCAGACTGGCACATTGGTAAGCGCTTACGCGGTAAAGATTTTTTACCCGATATCGATTTGTTCTTTACCTGGTTGTTGGATACCATTCAAAAAGAAGCTATTGATGTACTTTTAGTTTCGGGTGACATCTTCGATATGGCAAACCCTTCAACGGAGGCGCGAAAAGTTTATTATCGTTTTTTGAGTCAAATAAGTCAACTCAATTGCAAGGTCATCATTACAGGTGGTAATCATGATTCCCCAGCGGTGTTAGATGCTCCTAAAGAATTATTGTCATCGCTTAATATTAAGATTGTGGGAGGGATGCCAGCGGACAAGGAATCGATTATTATTTCCCTTTCGGAAAAA
>JAJRQS010000336.1 GCA_024280135.1 Bacteroidota bacterium
CCAGCGTTTACACATGACTAGCAATTTGTCTGGCCAGCAGTTAGATGGGTTAGCCTATTCAGAAAGCAACCAATTTAGGCTTTTCTTTACCTACCGTTTTGGTAATGGTCGAGCTAAATCTATCCGACGCAGAGCGACGGGGATAGAAGGCGATAAAGGGCGAATTCGACGACAATAAGCCAAAACAATATCCTACTCAAACGGTTATCAATAAAACTAAATTCAAATACTATGGCTCGTACGCTTTCGAATATGTTACCCCTAGGGACTATTGCTCCTAACTTTACTTTATTGGACACTGTATCTGGTGACCAACTTAGCCTTGATCAAGTGACTAGTCCAAAAGGAACGGTGATAATGTTTATTTGCAATCACTGCCCGTATGTGGTATTAGTCATCCCTGAACTGCTAAAACTAGTCAAAACATATCAAGATAAAGGCATTGCTTTTGTGGCTATTAGTGCAAACGATGTAGCGAATTATCCAGACGACTCACCCGCCAAGATGACGGAGCTTGCGCAAAAAGAAGGCTTTACTTTTCCTTATTTATATGATGAAACCCAAGCAGTCGCAAAAGCTTATGAAGCAGCTTGCACCCCTGATTTTTACCTATTCAATGGCAACAAGGAATTATATTATCGCGGAAGAATGGACGAGGCGACTCCTGGCAATGGCAAAGCAGTCACGGGGGCAGATCTACGCAAGGCATTAGACTCGCTGCTATCAGGAATAGAAGCACCCGAAGAACAAATCCCTAGCATGGGTTGTAATATTAAATGGAAATAAGGTAACTTAAAAATTGCTTCTCCATCCAAATCACCTCGGTATGGCCAGTTTCATCTAGCCCGTATCAATTCCTAGTAGGGTAAAGGTGAAAAAACTCTTCCAACTAAAGTTGGGAAGAACCCAATTTATTTAATAACGACCAACTTCTGAGTTTCGAGAATGGCATTTTCGTGGCGAACTTGAACCGTATAAATTCCTTTACCGACAGTTGACAAATCAATTCCATTAGCGTAGTCCATTGTTTGTATCAGTTGACGACCCAACGCATCGAAGATGGTAATGCTTAATTTTTCCGTAAGGGTATGCTGAATGTATAAAGTATGGGACGCTGGATTAGGGAAGATACTAACGTTACCTGCATGATCCGCAAAAATAAATTCGCTAATCACATGAGAATATTGATATGCTCCGTTAAAATCGATTTGCTTTAATCGATAATAATTGATACCTGTAGAGGGAGCTTCATCAACTAATCTATAAGCGTGCTCCTCCTGCGTTGTCCCGTTTCCTTCTATCCATCCAATGGCTTCCCAATCCCGTCCATTGTGACTTTTTTCAATAATAAATTCATCATTATTGGTTTCCGTAGCGGTCATCCAATTCAGTATAATCACTTCATTGTTCGATTGACTCGAAAAATCCATTAATTCGATGGGAAGTAACGCAGCACAATGGTTTTGTAAGGCTGTATTGTAGGCACAAGGAGTCATCGATTTATTGCTTCCAACAGACAGCCCGCCAGCACCGCCAGCAACCACCATCGGACAGACAGCATCACAATCCCCTAATTCTGGGTTCAAATTCAGGTATAAATCTCCACTAATGCTCGTCATCTGTTCTAAACCAGTTAAATTTGTTAATAGTGGATTTTGAGAAATATTCAAGTCATTAATTCCACCATTAGCATTGGGATTAAACCCGACAGTCGTCAAAGAAGCCAATTGAGAGATATCTAATAAATCTACTTCTTCTTGAATATCGAGAAAACCACCAACAGTAGATAAACTGTTCAACCCTTCCAGATTGGGTAGTTTATTTCGTTTAATAGTTACATCTGTACCTGTACTAGTGATGCCACTCAAAGGTGCAATACTCGCCAGTTTAGGGTTATCCGTAATTTTAATTTCATACAAGAGAGAACCTGTAAGTGTCCCCATACCCGCAAAGGTCTCTAGGTTATCCATTAATCGAACCGTAACTCTATTCGTCACGTGTGTGAGGCTACCCAGTCCTGCTAAAGAAGTAAAACTAGTATGATCATTGTTATAAAGGTAAAAATCTGCCCCTACTGAAGTAACATTATCCAAACCCGTTAAAGAAGGTAGAAGTGGACACCCTGTAATAGAAAGCGATCCACCTATCGAAGTTAGTATGCTAAGCGCACTCAAGTCTGTAATATCAGTAGTCGAATTTGTTACATTACCATCTGCATCGCGTATGGTATCAGTAATAATTAGATCTCCAGGTAGGGCATGGCAGTTGGGATAATCCGTAACAAAAGAAACCACATCAGCCTGTTCATATATTGTTAAACTAGCGGGACATTGTGCAATGTTTCTTAATGGTGCAAGCCACACCAATAGGATGGGAAGCAATAATTTGGTAAAGTTCATAGTGCAAATTTGAGCAAAGAATATTATTCTTTGGGATGCGCAAAGGTAAGCCTTTTACCGTAAATCTCATAACAAAAGTGTTAACTGAATGTTAGCACTAAAAAAAATCTATAAAATAACTTGGTTTAATTCTTTTGCAAGAGCGGTTTCGGCTTCTTGGATTTTGGTATGGATTTTCAAGTATTTCATCATGCTTTCGGAATCTTCCACATCCAGGTCTTTATACTTTTCCATGTTTTGCTTGGACACTTTTTTCAACCATGCCAACATCAGATATTTGACTTCTTTCATGGCATCTTGCCGAAAATTTTGCTCGATATCCGGCTGCGTACGGAGTGGAATACCTTTTTTCTCCCAGTTGGGGCTAATGCTCCATTTGGGCATCCCAAAGTCCAATGCAATTTCCCGAAAGACATCCTCCTCGTGACTCGCTAATTGCTTAAAATTAACGGGCTTTCCTTTTTTTACTAATTCTCGACAATACAAGGCCATCGCCTTATAATCCTTATGCTCGAATTCATCAAAATATGACCCAATCTTCTCTATAACATATTGAGCCACAGACATCTCTTCCGTTTTTAACTGCTGGTCTCCATGTTGCATCAACACACGGATAATTTCTCTTTCATGGTTGTGCTTGGGGCTTACCGTCTTAGCAGCCTCCCTAGGGAAGCCGCCGTCCATAGGAGCAGGCTCGCCCTCTTCAAAAAATGGAGGGGGTTCTAGCGGCAATGAGGGATCGTGAGGAAGGCCTGATTCTGCACGTTTTTTCGCTCTTTCCTGCTGAGCTGCACGTTCTATTCTGGCGGTTTCTTTTTGTTGTTGGATAAGTACCTCTTTTACTGCTTTATTGGTTTCCCCAATGAGGATTTGTTCATCGACCTGCAATCGTTGGGCACACTCCTTTATATACAGATTACGCTTTAGTGGATCTGGGATACGACCGATAGAACTAATGATGTCCTTTATCATGGCAGTCTTTTTCACAGGCGTATCGGCGTCTGCTTCTAATAAACGGAGTTTGAAGAAAATAAAATCATCTGCTTTTTCTTCAATAAAGGTTCTAAAAACGGTCGCTCCCACTTTTTTGATAAAAGAGTCTGGGTCGTCTCCGTCTGGCAACATCACAATCTTGACATTCAAATCTTGTTCCAATGCCAAATCCAAACCTCTCAATGCGGCATTCACCCCCGCAGCATCCCCATCATAAATTATTTTTAAATTAGGCGTGTTGCGTTTGATGAGTTGTAATTGCTGAATGGTCAGTGCCGTACCAGAAGAAGCGACCACATTTTCGATGCCATTTTGATGAAGAGAGATGACATCAGTATATCCTTCAACCAGCAAACATTCGTCCTCTTTACGGATGGCTTTTTTGGCTTCATAGATACCATAGACCACTTTACTTTTTAGATAAATCTCTGTCTCTGGCGAATTGATATACTTGGGTGCTTTTTTGTTTTGACCCATTATCCTTCCGGCAAAAGCGATCACTTTTCCAGAAATGGACTTAATGGGAAACATGACTCGATTTCTAAAAAAATCATTGCCAGATGAACTAGAGACTAGACCTAGCTGCTTGAGTGATTCAAGCTTAAACCCCTTATTAATCGCTACTTGTATAAAGCCGTCTTTCGCCGAAGAGGTGTATCCCAGTCCAAATTTTTCTATAATATCATCTCTATAACCCCGTTCTTTAAAGTATTGTAAGGCTATATTGCGACCTTCCTCTGTATCATTTAGTTGTTTAACGAAGTACGCTTGCGCAAAATCATTAACGATATATAGGCTTTCTTCTTCTTTGTATTTTTGTTGTTGCTCATCAGAATAGACTACTTTTTCAAGCGTGATGCCATACTTTTGCGCAAGCCACTCAATAGACTCAATAAAAGTAAACTTTTCATGCTCTTTTAAGAAGGTGACAGAATCACCGCCCACACCACATCCAAAGCATTTAAACATATTATGAGAAGGGGTAACGGTGAAAGAAGGAGTCTTCTCATTATGAAAAGGACAAAGCCCTTTCAATCTGGGCCCTGATTTTTTAAGGTGCACAAATTCTCCTACTACATCCTCAATTTGAGCCGTTTCTAAAACTTGTTGTATGCTTTTTTTGGAAATTGACATGGTCGGAAGCTTGAATTTTTACAAAGATAAGGAATATTTGACGTTTCTATCTCAACCCTTTCTATGATGCGCATAAACAAAAGCATACAGATCAACAAAAAAATACAATTTGTGACTGACTAAAATCACGGTTTCAAAAAAGTAATCATATTGAACATACTGATAATTAAGGACTTATAAAACAGTGGGAAAAAATAATAAATTTGGGTGTTATATAATTCTTATTTATGCTTTTTAGTTTATAGATTTGTGCTTTCTTATAAACTTAAATTAAATTTCGCATGACACTAAAAAAGGCACTTAAACAAGTTGACGCCCTTATTAAAAAGGGAGATTTCGTCAAAGCCATTACCGAATTTTTCGCTGATAAAGCGATATCTCACTCGAATCTCATAGATGGTACTTTAGACAAAAAAAGGAAGATTGCTAACACCAAGGCCTTTTTGAAAGATGTAAAAGACATCAACTCTATCAAGTTAAATCATGCTTACCAGATAGACGATGTGAGTTTTTCAGAGTTTTCATTTAATCTAAGGATGAAGGATGGTTCGGATAAGATTTGGGATGAAGTAATCCGCAGAACTTGGAAAGGGAATACGATTATTGAAGAAAAAACTTACGTGCATGCGCATACAAACGCAATGTACACAACTCAACTTGGGCATATCGAAGCCATTCATTCTATTGTAAACAAAGCTGTCACAGTAGAAACTATTGTGGAAAAGGTAGTTCCTATCGAAAAGATTGTCGAGAAGATTGTTGAAGTTGAAGTTTTAGTAGAACAAATCGTATATAAGCCAATCGAAAAGATAGTCGAGGTTGAAGTCGAAGTAGAAAGAGTTGTACATAAGCCTGTAGAGAAGATTGTCGAAAAAGTAGTGGAGATTGAAGTTTTAGTGGAGAAAATTGTCCACAAAATCGTACCTATCGAGCGTATTGTTGAGAAAATTGTCGAAATTGATGTTCCAGTAGAGCACATTATTCAAGTTGCGAAGCCGGTAGTCAATGTCATAGAGAAGGTAGTCGAATTCAATGTCGATAAGATTATTGAAAAAGCGAAACCGGTTTACAATGAGGTTGTTATTGAAAAGGAAGTAGAATTTACGGTTGAAAGAACAATCGAGAAGGCAATGCCTGTATATACTGAAACGATCATAGAGCGTGAAGTGGAGTTTGAAGTAGAAAAAGTCGTTGAAAAGGCAATTATCAACGAAACGGTTGTAGAGCAAGAGGTTGAATTTGCAGTTGATAGAATCATCGAAAGAGCGAAGCCTGTTTACAATGAAGTCGTTACAGA
>JAJRQS010000337.1 GCA_024280135.1 Bacteroidota bacterium
CCACCAAAATCAACTAAAAACGAGTCTTACACGTATATAACCTCAGTTTTAATTAAAATCATCGAGCCATGGACCAACATGAAACGGATAAGCAAAGAAGTAAAATCAAGAGTGGAGTCATTCATTTGAGCATCATTGCGTTGATGCTATTTCCTTTCTTGAAATTCCCAACGCCTCCTCCTGGACAACAGGGTGTGATGGTTAGTTTTGGGGAACCTGACATCGGAATGGGCAATGACCGCCCCGTCTCCCAAGATGAAGATCCTGATGTAAATACGCCTGAACCAAGCACTAGCGCAGAGGAAGAAATTGTAGAAGAAGAAGTCATGGAGGAAGTGGTTGAAGAAATCGTAGAGCCTAAGCCTGTCGAAAAGCCTAAAAAAGTAGAGAAACCGACTAAAAAGGTGATGACTTCTGCTGAGAAAGCGGCTATAGCCTTGAAGAAGCAAAAGAAAGCCGAAAAGCGTCAAAGAGATGCGGAGGCTAAAGCAAAGGCAGATGCGGCTAGAAAGAAAAAAGCAGCTGAAGAAGCGAAAAGAAAGGCGGCTGCCGCGGCGAAAGCTAAGCGGGACGCAAAATTAAAAGCGGAAAAAGATAAACTGGGTGGTGCCTTTAACAAAAACAAAGGCAAAGGTCAAGGAAACACTGGAAAACCCGGTAGTCAAGGCATGCCCAATGGTGACCCCAATGCAACCAAAGTAGGTTTTGGGGGTGGTCAAGTAGGGGGTGGACTCGGTAACCGAGGAGTCAAAGGAAAACCCAAACTAGTCAACAACACCAACAAATCTGGTAAAGTGACCATCAAAGTCTGTGTTAATAACGCTGGAAAAGTTATTTCTGCTACTTTCACACAAAAGGGCTCTAACACAACTGATGCAGGATTAATTCGATTAGCGAAAGCAAATGCTAAAGGCTTTAGATTTACAAAAGGAGGTCCAAGCAAGCAATGTGGGACAATTACTTATAAGTTTAAGTTTGAAAACTAAAAAAGTCAAGGGATGACACCCTTGGAGATTAGAAAATTTACGATATTTGCCATATAGAGTTTGACTCCTCTATATGGCTTTTTTTCGCCCTACTATCAACCTACCGACTATGAAAAAGAAAAAGATTATCCCATCGCTTTACGCTTCCGAAAAAATTGATTTCATGCAAGAGCCCATGTTCTTTGGGCAGGGCAAAAACTTGCAACGGTACGACATTCAGAAGTATCCGTTTTTTGAGAAGCTTTCGCAAAGGATGTTGAGTTATTTTTGGCGTCCTGAAGAAATCTCCTTAACCAAAGACATCAATGATTTCAACAATCTGACGGATCAAGAAAAATTCATCTTTACAGAAAATCTCAAATACCAAATTCTTTTGGACAGTGTCCAAGGTCGTTCTCCTTTTTTGACTTTTGGGCAAGTGGCTACACTTCCAGAGGTGGAAGAAGCTATCATTATTTGGGATTTCTTTGAGACGATTCACTCCATCAGCTATTCCTACATCATCAAAAATGTCTATCCTAATCCAACGGTGGTCTTTGATGAGATAATGGATAACACAATGATTGCAGAGCGTGCAGGTGCCGTTACCGAAAATTACAATGCGTTTTATCAATACATGATTCAATATCAAGCCCAGCAATTGGGTATGAAAGGGAAGGAGGAAATCAGCCTTCGAGAATTAAAGAAAAAATTATATCTCGCTTTGATTTCGGTCAACATCCTGGAAGGAGTCCGTTTTTATGTGAGTTTTGCTTGTGCTTTTGCTTTCGCCGAAAATAAGAAAATGGAAGGAAATGCCAAGATTATTAAATTTATCGCTCGGGATGAAAACGAGCATTTGGCTATTACCTTGAAGATGATCCGTGCTTTGCAGCGAAATGAAGACGAAGGTTTTACGGATATTATTCCAGAATTAGAAGAGGAAGTCTATGCACTCTTTAAGGATGCGGCAGAGCAAGAAATGCGCTGGGCAGAGCACCTTTTTGAGAATGGCTCCATCATTGGGTTGAATGCTAAACTATTGACCAAGTACATGAAATACCTTACGGATAAAAGGCTAAGAGGCATTGGCCTCAAACCCATTTACGATGAAAAAACCAATCCGCTTTCTTGGATGAACCATTGGTTGAAAAATGATGCCGTTGAAGTATTGCCCCAAGAGACCGAAATAAGTTCGTATGTAGTCGGTGGAATAGACATGAAGTCGGAAGAGTCTGATTTTGATTTTTAGTCGGAGGCTGCGAGGAATCGACCGATATACCCGAATATCGCTATTGATTTTGTAAAAAACTGCATCTGTCCCCCCTCATTTGTCATCACTATCAAAGGTTGAATATCCATGATGATTTGGGTCCCATATGAAAAGGTGTAAATGGCATTGAATTTTTAAATTAAACCTTCTGGTAAATTAAGCATAGCTGTTTTCTTATCCAGGTTAATATTAATAATATATGCCTCCACCCAAGGTATCATAAATTCTTTATTGCCTTTTTTGACTAATACGACAAGCTGCTTGCCTGCCTCGTCAAAGTCAATTATTTCTCCGATGGGGGCTAATTCTTCATCGGTGAGTCTCAAGCCAACTAGCCAATTAAATTCTGAAACGGGCTCGACCAAAAACTCTTTAGGGATATCTTTCTCCCTCAAATACAATTTTTTTTGCGCAAGCGGATAGGCGTCATTGGGCGTTTTAAAGTCTTCGAAATGGACTAACAAATGTGCACCTTGTTCTTTACAGGAATCAATAAAGAATGGGATAATATCTCCTTTTTGCTCAACAAATAGGACATTCTTGGGCATCAAGTCTTCAAATTTATCCCAAAGAGAAACTTTAATCGCTCCATTTAAACCATGTGGCTTGCCCAATTTTCCAATCTGAATATACTCCATTAATTATGTTCGATTAATACTTGCGTTAAAATAACTCCCTTCTCTGCTTTCTCCTCCCACGGTGTCGTGCAAGTGATGCATTGTGTATCTAATATTTTTTGACTTCGGGCAACCAGTCCAATACCTCTAGCATATTGCGCCGTAGATTGGCGCAGTTCAATGGCTGTTTCAAAGTTTGCTTCTTGTACCGTTACGACTTCCGCAAAATTTTCTCCATTGATGGTTTCTGGTTGAATAGATTCTATTTGATAATTCCATTCTTTAAAAAACTCCATGCTCTCCTCCCCTACTATCAACTTGGTTTTATCATCAAAAAAAGCATTGCCGTCCCAGTCGGTTTTCTCCTTTACGGGAAAGGTCAATTTAATGAACTTTAAATTTTCTTCAGCTTGAATCAGTCGATTATTATCATTTGTAACCCACCACACGGTATTTGACACCCATTCGTTGTCCTTACTTCTTCTCCATTCTCTTACCAGTCGGTAAAGTGTATCTGTATCGTTAATTATTTTTTCTGCAATAATTTCTTTTATTTGACTGGTTAATGTGTCCTCTACGCCCGCTGCTCCATAAATAATAGAATCGACTTGATACACCCGAACCTTCCCAACTTCAAGCGGAAAAAAGTCTTCTCCACGATCTGTCTGATGCGGATCTATTTCTCGTTTTGCGCAAGCGAAAAATAAAAATGGAATTAATAATATTAAAAATTTATTCATCTTCAATTATTTAAAACTCGGTCTATCTAAAGTGATGATTCCACCCCCTATGACATCATCACCATCATAAAAAACAGCGGATTGTCCGGGTGCTACACCTTTCACATTTGAAAGAAACTCAACCTCTACTTGATTGTTTTTATTTCGCAAGATACTCAAAGTTCCTTTATCATTGGACCGAATCATGGTGACAGACTCAATCCCTTCTGGAATGTGATCATACTTCTGCATATTCAAATCTTCAACCACCATGCCATTGCGGATTAAATCTTCCATATACCCCACCACGACCGTATTTGTATCCGCATGAATATCGACCACATAAGCCGGTACTCCTAATGCGATGCCTAGCCCTTTACGCTGACCGATGGTATAGAATGGATATCCTTTATGTTGACCAATTACTTTGCCATTTGTATCCACAAAATCCCCTCCATTGACCCTTTCTTCAAGCCCTGGAATATTTCTTTTCAAAAAGCCTCGATAATCATTGTCGGGTACGAAGCAAATTTCAAAACTTTCTGCTTTTTTGGACAACTCAGTATGCCCTCGATCATAGGCAATTTGTCGTACCTCTGTCTTTGTTAAATCACCTA
>JAJRQS010000338.1 GCA_024280135.1 Bacteroidota bacterium
AGAAAGTAATTCTTTCGTTGTTCCGATTGTTGATGGATTTGTTTCTGCTAGTGATCTATATGTAGCTTACGATGCGATATGGGTAAAACTCAAGGAGCATTTTTCATCATACCCTGGTGATGAAAAAGCATTTTACATGACGGATTTAAAAATTGAAAGTGAAGATATCGACCAAATAATTATTACATCAACAACGATAGTAGGTGAAAAAACTATACCAGTCTGGCCTCCGGTATCTCCAGGATGTGCTCCTTTTGTTAAGGGATGGAGAGTTGGGGGTGAAGGCAAATATTGGGTATATGATGGTGATTGTTCTTATCTAGGTCAAGGATCGGGTCCTTTACCATGCGGGGGAGCCGATTCTAGAGTAGCGTCGATCACAAATCGATGGTATCAGGTAGATCACCCTTTGACACCTCCTTCACCAGATAATGCTTGTCACGAAGGATTTATTGATGTTCAGACAATTAATATAACGGGCGGTCTGTGGGGAATGGACGCAAATTCTTTTTCATTTTACGATACCTATTGTATTGAAAAGGACGAGCTAAATGGATATTATTGTGAGATGAGCTCAATAATCGAAAATAATAAAATCAATGGTAAGGAATTTGTCCATTTAAAGTTAGTATCTCAATTTATTGGAGGCTCTCTTATCCCAGACGCTCATATATCCTATGGAATTCCAGTATGGATAGCAGGGACTTGTCCACCTGAGAACCCCTATACAAAGGTCGCATTAGATGATTTGGCTGAGTTTGAATAAAATAATTGTTAAATGAAGGAGGTTCGAAAGAATCTCCTTTTTAAATATTAAGAGATGAAAAAAATACTTTTTTTAGTTTTATCTTTATTTCAATCCTTTTTTGTCTGTGGTCAAAACGGTTTTGAATATATTCAGGTGGACAATGAGGTGAATTTGAGAGGAGAATCTATTGTTGAATTATCAACAGGAGAGTATGTTGTAGCAATCAGCTCACAAGAAAGTGAAATCGTTTTAACTAAATTGAATGAAGGTGGTGACTTGATTCAAATGAGTCATTATGCACATCCAAATCCAAATAAGAAAATTAGAGTTCAAAGTATTTATGCAATTGGAGATTCAGTTCTGGTAGTGTTTGGGTCAAATAGTATGTCTGCTTGGATAGGACTGTTTTCTCTTGATTTGGAATTGATGGAAGGGCATGATTATGACTTTCAGTATGGTAATGTTAGTACGCTTAGTACCAAGTTAGAGTCTGATTCTGTTCTAATTATGACTGGGTACGTAGAAAAAACGCTAAAGGGTTTTACGGGAAGAATAAATTTCAACGCTCAGGAATCATTATTTAAGTTCTATATCGATCAATTTATTTTATTTGATATTATACCAAGAAAGGACTCTTTAGGGTATTTGTTAATGAGTAGTGCTGAAATGCTTACTACAGATGAGGACTTGAATATAAAAAAAATAGTGGTTGAAAATCTTGCATATCCTGAAAATGCCTCTTGGCACGGTCATCTGCATCAGGGCTTTTCTGATAGTACTTACTTATTGTCGAAGTGGTATCTTTATGCTCCATTTGATGGTATTGATAGCACTGGGTTTGTTGTGGGTTTAATGAATGTATCAGATTATAAATATAGCCAACATACACCTTTTTTTAAGACTATAGAAGGGGCTAATGGTATTTCGTATCCTGCTCTAGAACGGAGTATTTCTGTTAATTATGATACTGAATCCATTTATTTTGGAGGGACATTGAATATTGATTTCTCTCAGCCAGAGAACATTGTTTCACACTTTGCCATTGCTAGATTAGACAAAGAATTAAATGTCATTTGGGAAAAGGAATATGGAGACGATCTGAGTTATTTTTTAATGGCAGGAATTTTGGCCACCAAAGATGGCGGTTGCATTGCATACGGTTACCGAGTACGATTTCAGGATGGTTCTAGAAGGGAAGCTTATATTTTAAAGATTGATCCAGATGGACTTGTTACTGGAGAAGTCAATATCCCTATTAAAGAAAAACGAGTTTTTGCTTACCCTAACCCCGCCTATCACCAAGTTTATTTTAGTATCCCAGAACATAAAAACCAAGTCAGATTAAAATTATTCGACGGGGCTGGTCGCTTGGTGTTTAACCAAAAAATTAACCCTGACTCAGCAATAGATGTTTCCTCTCTTCATCGAGGTGTTTTTACCTATCAGTTGATGAGTATGAAAGAAGTTTTAGGTGTGGGGAAATTGGTGCTTCAATAAAGTAGAAGATTGAATTCGTGCATTCGTGGTAGAGCCTATGTCGTATATGGGTGGAAGTCCATACCTAAGAAGGAAATCGGACAATCTAAACAAAGTAATCCAAAACAAACAAACTACCAAAGACGGCAGAAGCAATTCCGTTAGTAGTAAAAAATGCCATATTAACCCGACTCAAGTCATTGGGTTTGACAATCAGGTGCTGATAAAATAAAGACGCAAGAAACACGCCTCCTCCGATCCAAGTAATCCATCCCATTTGCAGCGTCTTAGTTTGTGTTAAATAAACGGCATAGACCAGTATGCCAGCAGTGAAAATATGGGTAATAGTTGATAATAATAAAGCCCCTTTTCCGCCCAAATAAGTAGGAATCGATTTAAGGTTCTGGGTGTTGTCAAAAGATTCATCTTGCAATGAATAAATAATATCAAATCCGGCAACCCAACCAAATACAACAATTCCAAACAGAACAGGAATGATATCAAATTGACCGGTTACAGCTAGATAAGCCCCAACAGGAGATAAAGCAAGCCCCAACCCCAAGACATAATGACTCAGAGAAGTAAAACGCTTCGTATAACTATAGCCCATAATAACAAGCAAGGCAATTGGAGAAAGCTTAAAGCAAAGCGGATTGATCAGCCAAGAAACCCATACAAAAAGGACTACATTAATAATAATAAAAATCAATGCATTTTGCGGTTTGATAATGCCAGCCGCAATTTCTCTACCTGCTGTTCTAGGATTGGCCTTGTCGATTTTTCGATCTGCGTATCGATTAAAAGCCATTGCAGCACTTCTTGCAAAAACCATTGCCAAAACTACCCAGCCTAATTTATCAAAAGGAATTCCATTGTCCATTTTGATTACACCTAAGAAAAAGCCTACCATTGCAAAAGGTAAAGCAAAAATGGTATGGCTGAATTTTATAAGGGATAGGTAGTTTTGGAGCATGGTTATTTTTTCGGCTTAGGAGTCACTTTTCCTTTGATGGTCAAGACTGTTTTTGCCGGCTCTGTATTTGCCGTTAAAGTGACCGTTTTAGAGTTTGTCCCGGGCTTTCCTTTAGAGTCAAAAACAACATCTATTTTGCCAGTTTCTCCCGGAAGAACAGGGTCAGTAGAGTAGGAAGGTACAGTACATCCACAGCTTCCTTTAGCATTAGAAATGACTAATGGTTCAGTCCCAGTGTTCGTGAAAACATAAGTATGTTTTGCTTTGTCTCCTTCTTTGATAGTACCGTAGTCAAATATTTTATTTTTAAAACTAATAGTAGTAGTCGGTTGGTTTACTTCTACAGTATTGTCATTAAACTTGTTAACCCGTTCGTTTCCTTTTTGAACTGCATTTTTTTGAGTGGAAGACGTGTTTGACACAAGTTTTTGTTTAGCCTGTTCCCGAATGTCTTTATCCGTGCTTGAAACAGATTGGCAAGCAGATAAAGAAAAGAGGGCTATGGAAAGCAGTAGAAAGAATTTGTTAGTCATTTTTTTTAGTTTTAATTATCAAATTTTTGAAGTGTAAAGTTATTGTGGTTTTTTGTTAATTCCAAATGATTGGAGAAATGTCTTGAAGTCTTTTAAGGATGATGAACTAATATTGTCAAGGGGTGTAAGCCCTCCTTTTCTTGCAGCAAATACACCATATTGTATATCGTCAATGCCTTTGGTGCTGTGCGCATCTGGATTGATGGAGATTTTTACCCCTTTGTTGATTGCTTTCTCAATCCATTGATAATCAAGGTCTAATCGATAGGGATTCGCATTCAATTCGATGGCAACCTGATTGGCAGCACACGCATCAATTACTTTTTCGAAGTTGACAGGGTAGCCTTCTCTTGCGAGTAAAAGCCGTCCAGTAGGATGACCCAATATATGAGTATAGGGATTTTCAATGGCTTTGATCAATCTATTGGTGGCGGTGGCTTTGTCCATTTTTAAATTTGAGTGAATGGACGCAATGACAACATCAAATTGATCCAACAAGCTGTCCTCATAATCTAAGTTCCCATTAAACAATATATCAGATTCAATGCCTTTAAAAATATAAAAATGCGCTATCTTTTTATTTAATTCTTCTATTTCTTTAAATTGAGCAAGTACCCGTTCTTTTTTTAAGCCATTTGCATAGAAAGCTGATTTAGAGTGGTCCGTAATCACCAGATATTCATAACCTTTTTCTTTGGCAGCAAGAGCCATTTCCTCGATGGTGTTGTGCCCATCACTCCATTGGCTATGGCTGTGTATGACGCCTTTAATATCATTTATTGTTATTAGATTATCAATAGTTGATTGCTTCGGAATAATAGTATTCCATCTTAATTCGGGTGGGATTACGGGTAGGTTGGCTTGCGCAAAAATAGCTTTTTCATTTTTGGTTTGATGGGTGCCGTTTATGCTTGATAATACAAGTTTTTGAAATTCCTCTGAACCGGTAGAATTAAACAATGCCAACCCATATTCTTCACTAGATACAAATTGGATAGAGAAAGGAATATTGCCTTTTGAAATTCCATTTAATTGTGTATTATCTGTTGCTTCTAATTTTGGGTAAGCTTGCGCAAAATCCGTAAAATCAGCATTCGTTATAAAATTAATTTTACTCAAGAGTAAGTCCTTTTCCCGAAAGGGACCCGTAAAAGAAATTTGTCTGTTTGGAGGTAGGTTTTGGGAAAAGAAATCTAGTAATATTTCTCCCTCAGGGAAGACAGCAGCATATAAAAATAGATCCCGATTACGCATTGAGAAATAAATCTTTTCAATGATGTCCGCCTGCGTTTTTTTCCCAAAACCTTTTAATGCAGTAAGTCTATTCTCATTGCAAGCATAGAGCAGTTCAACAGGAGATTCCACCTGTAAGTCTTTCCAAATAGTCCGAACTTTTTTCGGGCCAATTCCTTTAATTTCTAGTATCTCAATGACGCCCTTTGGTGTTTTTTTGTAAAAATCTTCAAGTGCTGTAAGTCGCTGATTATCAACAATTTCTTTAATTTTCAATGCCGTATTTTTACCAATCCCTTTGATGGAAGTAATATTTTCAATTGACATTTCCGCAAGGGGAGTGGGGGACTTTCGGATACTTAAATAAGCATTTTTATAAGTACGGATTTTAAATGGATTATCTTGGTGTAATTCCATTATTTTTGCAAGACGGTCGAAGTATGCCGCTATTTCTTTATTGGTCATTTGGGTTAGAAATTTGGATCAAAGGTAACCATTTTTCCATTCTTACCTACTAGTACTCCAATTTCGGCACAAACCGCAATATCATGAAATTCAATATCGGGAAGCCCTTTTGCAATGATCCAATTTAGTCCCCCATCAGTCGTCTTCCATAGAAGCCCTTTTTCGCCAGTAATGAAACCCGTATCTTCATTTATAAAATGGATGGCTCGAAAGGCACGGTTAGGAGAGTAGGTGTTTTTTTCAATGAGGTGAATCCAAGTTTTTCCACCATCGGTTGATTTTAGAATAGAGCCCGCATTGCCAACAATATAGCCAGAGGTGGGTGTCGGGAAATCTACATCTACATAAAAATCTCCAATGTAAGGGAGACGGTCCCAATCTCCATTGATCTGTCGTTTATAAATGGCGCCATATCCAACGGCGATGGCATTCGTATTACTAATTACTGAAACGGCTCGAAGTGATTCTTCAAGGGTATCAATGCGCACCGTTTTGAGGTCCTGAGCGATGTTAAAAATAAAGCCATTATGGTACGATACACCCGCCACGGCAACCCCCATAGTATCATTGAGCATGTCAATATCCCTCAAAATATGCAGGTTGTCAAAAAGGTGACCATAATGCCAGTTAGCCAAAGAATCGGCAGATTTAGTCAAAAAATAGCCAGTATAACCTACTGAATAAAGGTTGTTTTTAGAATCTAGACAAATGGCATTTAGTCTTTTGGGCGCAAGCGAATCAGCGTGGGATGCAAGTTGACCATTTACTTGAAAGTAGAAACCGTTTGACCAAGTTTCACCACCCACGATATGCCATTTGTCGCAAGACTCCATTTTAACGGAGGTAAGATCTACATCCGTTTGGAGATCAAAAAAAGCCCATGAGATTGTTGCTTCAGGTTTTTTGGTACAAGCAAAAAAACTCAAAAGCAACAACCCCAGGGCTATGGAAAAAAATACTGAATCTTTAACTCCTTTCATGCTTACTATTCTTATTGAATAATAAGGAATGGAGTAGTATATTGTTTATTTGTGCGCTACACGCTTAGGAGCAGTAGGGAAGAAAGCGTGACCATAGTGTACATATTCTTCATCAGCCAATAAAGGGAACTTATATTGTTTTCCAAAAGACTTAATAAATGCAGTCAATTCATCTAAAGGAACAACTTTCGATTCTGGCTTTGTATAAAAAGCAATATGCTTGATAGAGCCGTCTGTGTTCCAAAATACATTCATCCAAATCTGAATACCGTCGAGGTTGTAATTAATTTCTTTGGCGTAAGCTTCCATTTCTGTTAGCATACTCATCCATTTGGTATAGGCTTTTTGCATGTCCCCATCACACTCATCCAAAAGCATATTTGAATAATCTTGTGTCATAGCATCATACGCATCGGCATGTTCTCCTAAGATAAAAGCAAAAGGTAAATCATCAGAGGTATTAGTAGGAGCTTGCGCAAAAGTAATAGTGGCTACAAAAAATAAAGCCAAAAGAGAAAAAATAGATTTCATAATCTAAAAATTTGATTGTTTAATGAAAAACTATACCAATTGGAATAGCATTTTACATTGGGGAATACAATAACAAAGTAAACAAAATAGATGCCAAAAAGCAAATTATTACCTCTGATGTTGTGTTTTCAACGTGTTAAACATCTTTTTTGTCTTATAATTGCCCTTGTCATACTGTATTTTAATATCTTTGCTCATGAGAAAACAAAGTTCTCTATTGAGGGAAGTAAACTGAAACAAACATACGATGGTCATAGACATAATCTTTTTCATTTCTGCCGCCTATGGTTTTTATGTAGGTTTTAACAAAGGGATTATTAAAACGGTCTTTTCTACCTTGTCGATAGTTCTTGGTTTGATGGCGGCCATGAAGTTTTCTCCCTACATGACTAAGTTTTTGGAGGATACCTTCTCAGAATCCCCATTAATGTTTGTTGCGGGCTTTGTGGCGACCTTTGTGGGAGTCATGTTGTTGGTTCGTCTTTTGGCCAAAACCCTTGAGGGTGTTTTTAAAACCATCAAAATCAACGTAATCAATAAAGTGTTAGGGGGTGTATTGATGTCCGGTTTTTTCATTTTATTATTCAGTATTTTAGTTTGGTTTGGTAATGAATCACGTGTCATTAATACAAAAACCAAAGAAACTTCGTTCTCCTATGCCTATTTAGAGAAAATTCCAACGGAAGCAAGAGGAGCTTTTATGGCCTTAAAGCCTGTATTTAAAGACTTTTGGGATTATACACTCGATTATATGGATAAACTGAAGCGAGCGGGATTAGAAGAGGAGGAGCAAACCAAGATTTTGGATCCAGAATAAATTATTTCGTTAGGTAGATGCACGATTTTTAGAACTAAAAATCATTTACCATCGTAAGAGATTGATGGATAGTTGGTTAATATATTATTTTATTATAGTATATGCTTGGTTTGGAGAGATGGAAAGCTAAAATTGGATTTTTTACTCGTTTTTATGGTGATTTGGCTTGCTACTTATTAGTAATATACGTACCTTTGCTAGGTGTCCATCCCAAGGACTGATTATTAGTGTATCCCAATACACCCGATATTGAATGCAATTGTGTTTTTTAATCTCTATAAAATAATCTTCCATGGACAGAAAATTTACGAAAATTTTTGTTTTCCTTTCTGCTTTCTTTTTGACCACTGCTGTATTTGCTTTTCAAGTACAGATAAACGCTACGGACATCACTTGTCATGGCGCCAACAATGGCTCAGCTTCAGCGTATATCGTTGATGGGGATGGCGGTAACTATACTTACGTATGGAATACAGGATCAACAAATCAATCAATTAATTCGCTTTCTGCTGGTAATTACCACGTGACAGCGACAGATCAAAATGGGGTGACAGCTACACGGACCGTGTATATTACAGACCCTGCACCTATTACTTTAACGATGAATGCTTCTTACGAGACTTGTGTCGTCAGTAATGATGGAACAGCAGCCGTAAGTGCTACTGGTGGTGTTCAACCATACTCATTACAATGGAGTGACCCAGCAGGACAAACCTTTTGGGTGGCATATAACCTTGCAGCTGGTGACTATTCAGTCACTTTAACAGACGCTAATGGTTGCACAGCTGTTGGGACGGTTACCGTTGAACCTTCACCTGAAGGCATCTGGTTAGGTACATCAACAACAGATGCTTCCTGTAATGCTTGTAACGGGACGGCTACAGTTATGCCAATGACAGGTAAACCTCCTTATTCTTATGTCTGGTCTAATGGACAAACAACAGATAAAGCTACTGGGCTTTGTGCTGGTGATTATTCCGTTACAGTCTCTGATGCTAATGGTTGTGCATCTGTAGATAATGCTACCGTGAATGGTGCGCCAGAATTATTTGCTACCATTTCTTCAAGTCCTTCTGGATGTGCGGGTACCAATTCTGGCTCGGCTACAGTTGTGCCTAATGGAGGTAGTGGAAACTTTAC
>JAJRQS010000339.1 GCA_024280135.1 Bacteroidota bacterium
GAAATATATTTTAGATTTTATGGAGTCCAATTGAGGTGTTGATATTCGATCTCCATTTTAATTTAGACAGTTAAAAGGAACATTTCGAGATGGTTTCACTAATTATGCTTAACTTTGAACAGCATCTTACTGTTCACCCACATTTTATTTAAAACTTCAAAGATGAAATACAGCCTACTGGTTTTATTACTCACCTCATTTTACATGTGTTTTGCACAAGTAAACTATACCGCAAATGACACCATCACCTCCTATGATGGATATTACCGCCCAGGCGCCAATCCAGGCTATTATGGTGGAAACTGGGACAACTATTCCTTAACGGATTTGGCAGCCGGCAATCCAGCTGTAGGAGTCAAAGGGGCAGGCGTGAAAGCTTTTCGAGGAGGCTTGCCTGAATCATTTGCATTGGTTTGGAATTATGATGCTTGGAAACCAGTGTATGAATATTATAGGGCGGCTGGTTTAGAAGATAATACCTTGTTTGTGGGATATGCGCATCCAGATCATCGCGACACGATAGATTATTGTGCTGGAGATAACGTAGAAACACAAATGTTTTTAAATTTATATGAGCCAATCTGGGATAATGGCGAAAATGGCACTCCTGTCAATGACCAAAATTATTATGCTAAGTATATTTATACGCTTGCGCAAAAATTTGGGGATGACATTCGTTTTTGGGAAGTTTGGAATGAACCTGGTTTTGATTTATCCGGTTTTAAAAGTTGGTTACAACCCGGACAAGCAGGCAATTGGTGGGAGAACAACCCAGATCCTTGCGACATCATTATTAGGGCACCTATATTGAATTATATTCGAATGATGCGAATTACGTATGAGGTCATTAAAACCGTTCAACCTAATGACTATATTGTTTTGTCGGGTGTAGGAAATGATAGTTTTTTGGATGCCCTATTAAGAAATACCGACAACCCTGATGGTAGCGTAACAGCCGATTACCCACTCAAAGGGGGCGCCTATTTTGACATAATGGGGTTCCATGTTTACCCAAGTATTGATGGCAGTATTAGAAAATGGAATAATACCACTCAGTCATTTGATTACTTTAGGCATTCGGATGCGGCAGTCGATGGATACGGAGAACGCATTGCCAATAGAAATATTTTACTAGCACAATATGGATATGATGGCATTACCTACCCCAAAAAACTTTTGACAGTTACGGAGATAAATGTATCTAGACAAACATTTGCCGAGTCTTTTGGCTCCCCTCTTTTGCAACATAATTACATACTTAAAGCAGCACTCTACTCCCTTGACAACAAGGTCATTCAAACGCACATATATGATCTTGGCGAAAGACGTAAGGAAGAGGATGCGGTTGGCGAATTTGATTTAATGGGACTTTACCAAAACTTAAATACTATCACACCCTATGCTCAAGTAATCAATGATGAAGGAATTGCGTACCGAACTTTTACGCAACTCCTGTATGCAGCTTCTAAAGACACCGCAAAAACCAATGCCATGATTTTACCGCAAGGTGTAAGAGGTGGTGCCTACAAACAAAAAAATGGAGATTGGATTTATATACTTTGGGCTAAAACAACAACAGACCTATCAGAAGAGGCTTCTGCCTCCTACGATTTTCCCACGAGCTTCCCTAATCAATTATTTCAAAAAGACTGGGACTATGGAGAAACTAATGTCGAAATCATGACTTCTTCACAAGGGTTAACTTTAACAAGTTCTCCGGTGTTTTTTACTGAGACGCCCCTAAATGATAAAAAGCTTACTTTAACTTGCCCGGAGCATACCGTAGAAATCGTTGTTCCTGAAAACGAAGGGGGCGGCGTAGGAAATTGGGTATCTCCTACGGCATCCTCTGATTGTAGCAACGTTCAATTAAGTATTACAGTGGGACAACCTACTGGCAGTTTTTTCCCTTTTGGTACCCATGCCGTTGGGTATAAGGCCGTAGATGATTGTGGCAATGAGGCACATTGTGCAATGCTCATCAAAGTAGCAAGTAATGGAGGTGGATTAGGGAGTTGTCATTTTAGTCGTTATAAATTCCATTTTTCAGGAACCTTTAAAGGGCATAATTATTTCCAATCAAAAGTAAAAGCAACCTATGAAGAAGCTAAAGCAATTTGTGCAGATTATGGTGGGCAATTGACGAGTATTGAGACACAAGAAGAAAATGAGTTTTTGCAAGGACAAATTTTTGAACTAGCTTATATCGGACTCAACGATGTTACTTCAGAGGGTGATTTGGTTTGGGAAAGCGGAGAAGCCTTATCTTATGGTGTATTTGATGATTGTTCATGGTGTGGAGAAAATAACAATGAAAATGACTATGCTTATTTTCACCCCTGGGACGGCAAAATGAGTTTAAGCCCTGGCACCGAAAAACAATATTTTTTGATGGAATATCCTTGCCGAGATTGTGGCTGTCCTACAGTGGAAGATCCCGTTTGTGGAGCTGATTCTGTAACGTACTTGAATGCCTGCGAAGCAGAATGTAATGGCGTTAATGTCTATGAAAATGGTTCTTGTTTTGTAAAAACAACTTCCGCAAATTCAAATCAAATTCAAATTCAGGTATTTCCCAATCCGGTTGCTAATGAGTTGACCGTTCACATACTTGAAAACAAAGATGAAATGGACATTCGTTTTTATAACCTACTGGGTCAACTCATCCAAAAAGAATCTATTCTTTTTGGCGTTAATAAACTGAATATAAAGGCAATGCCTAGTGGGCTTATCCTTTATGAAATTTACCAAAAGAATAAGATAATTTCGCATGGAAAAATAGTCAAAGAATAACTTCCGCAAATTCTACAAAGCTCGCTGAATCGTTCGCGGTTTAACACATTTCTAGGAATAGACTATGCTTTCTTAGTAGCTTTCACTAAATTTGCACATCTTCCATTTTAAACCAATCTAATGAAAAAGCACAATTTTTACGCAGGACCTGCCATCTTACCAAAGTCTGTGATCAAACAGGCCGCAAAAGGCGCTTTGAATTTTAATGATTCAGGCTTGTCTGTATTGGAAATTTCTCACAGGACGCCTGACTTTGATGAGGTGATTAATTCTGCTCAAGATTTAATTAAGGAGTTGTATCAATTACCCGATAATTATCATGTGCTTTTTACCACAGGTGGGGCGAGTTCTCAGTTTTTTATGATACCGATGAACCTCCTAAACCAAGACGAAACGGCTTATTACATTAATACCGGGACTTGGTCAACAAAGGCTATTGCGGAAGCACAACGATACGGCAACCTAATCGAATTGGCTTCATCAGCTGATCAAAAATTCAATTATCTGCCCAAATTTAAAGTGCCCAGTAAAGGAAAATACGTGCACATTACGAGCAACAATACAATTTACGGCACCCAGTTCCATCATTTTCCAAAAGGCGACATCCCGTATGTGTGTGATATGTCATCAGATTTTTTGAGTCGCCCGATTGACGTGGAGCAATATGGTTTGATATATGCAGGTGCTCAAAAAAATCTTGGACCCGCAGGAGTGACCGTTGTGATTGTTAGGGATGACATGCTGGGTAAAGTTCAGCGAGACATCCCGACCCTTTTGAATTATGAGACTTTCGTCAAAAAGAACTCGATGTTCAATACGCCTCCAGTTTTTCCAATTTATTTATCTATGCTTACGCTAAAATGGATTAAAGAAAAAGGAGGTGTAGAAAAAATTGAGCGGATGAATAAATCAAAAGCTAAATTACTTTACAAGGAATTAGACACCAATCCATTATTCAAAGCCAATATCGTGAATAAAAGACATCGGTCGTTAATGAATGTCACCTTTGATATGACAAATGCTAGTCTAAAGGATGCGTTTTTAGCGGAAGCAGAAGCGAATGGCATTGTAGGTATCAAAGGGCATCGATCTGTTGGTGGATTCCGTGCTTCTATTTATAACGCAATGCCTCGAAGTAGCGTGAAGGTTTTGACAGAATTGATGAGTGATTTTACTAAGCGAAAAGGGTAATAAATTTAGATTCGGTACGGTTCGAGAATGTGCAGCAAGCTGCGAGGAATTGTTAAATAAAACCTGCTCCCAATAGGCTTTTTTCGGATCTAACTACGAAAAAAGACAACTTTTTCGGAATCTATTCCGAAAAAGTTGTATATTTGTAGTATGAAAATAAAAAGATACTTAAAGCTCGATTTACCAAAAGGTCAATCTGCTTTTTTGTGGGGCGCACGTAAGACTGGTAAATCTACTTATTTGAAGGATCAGTTTCCAAAGAGTATTTACTATGACTTTTTGCTTTCTGATACTTTTTTCGAGCTCAATAGCAGGCCCGCACTTTTTAGAGAACAATTACTAGCTCAAACACAAGAAGCGTTAGATTATCCAATCATCTTAGACGAAGTCCAAAAAATTCCAGCGATTTTAAATGAGGTGCACTGGTTGATAGAAAATGCAGGACTCCAATTCATTTTATGCGGTTCGAGTGCCCGAAAACTCAGAAGAGGTCATTCAAATTTATTAGGCGGAAGAGCTTGGCGTTTTGAAATGTTGCCTTTGATCTATCCAGAGCTAACAGAACCCAGCTTGTTAGACATCCTAAACAGGGGATTGATTCCTGCTCATTATTTAAGCACACATTGGCGCAAGATGTTGCACGCATATACACAAGACTATTTGCAAGAAGAAGTTTTTGCGGAGGGACTTGCACGTAATTTACCTGCGTTTTCCAGATTCTTTGAAGCACTTGGATATTGTAATGGAGAGTTAATTAATTATTCAAATCTTGCCACAGATTGTGGCGTTGACTCCAAAACAATAAAAGGATATTTTCATATTTTGGTCGATACTTTGGTTGGATATTTTGCATTGCCTTTCAACAAAAGAGCAGGGCGAGATATTATTTCCAAAAGACCTAAGTTCTATCTTTTTGATGTAGGTGTAGCAGGTGCCCTATCAAATCGACAACTAACCGTAGAAAAAGGAGAAGCTTTTGGGCATGCTTTTGAACATTATGTTTTTATGGAATTATTGGCTTATCAAAAATACCATGACCTAACATCCCCTATCCATTATTGGCGTTCCAAGACAGGTCTTGAGGTAGATTTTGTATTAAAGAAAGGGGAAGTAGCCATTGAAGTAAAAGGAGGGAATCGCATTAAAAACACCCACTTAAAATCATTAAAAGCTTTTTACAAAGACTATCAACCCAAGCAATCCATCCTTGTATGCAATGAACAGAATGCACGATTAGTCCAAACCAAAGAGGGTCAAAAAATAAACATACTACCTTGGCGTACCTTTTTAGAGCGACTTTGGAAAGGTGATTTTTGATGCCAGCCCACCAAACAAGCTCCCTTTTACTTATTTTTGCCGTAAGGTAATTGACCTAAAAAACAACCCAATGAAAAAGCACAATTTTTACGCAGGACTTGCTATATTGCCAAATTCGTTATCAAGCAAGCCGCTTGCGAGCATTGAATTTTAATGATTCAGGCTTGTTATTAGGGATAATGTAAAGGTGAAAGATGAAACACAAAATTAAAATTGAAGTTGACGGATTAGAATTGCCTTTATCAGTATGGGTAGAACGTCGGCGCGACATTCGATTTTCGATTGCGACCAAAAGCATCAACCTTCGTGTGCCCAATCGCATCGGAAAAGCGGAGTTAAATAAACAAATCGAACTAACTCGAAAGTGGGTCAAAAAAATTTTTGAAGAAAAGCCCGAGCTAAAAAAGCGTTTTATTATTAAAACTTTTTATGATGGGCAAGTACTGCAAGTCGGGACACGCACCTATACGCTTCATATCGAATTGGTGGATAAAAAAAATCATAGTGGCAAAATATTAGGAGGTGACCTTTACCTGAAAATGTCCAGTAATATTCCTGTAAATCTAAGACATCAAGCGAGCAAAAAACTAATTAGTCGCTTGGTCTCACACGACTTTCTTCCTGAAATTTCCAAGAAGGTTGACGATTTCAATGATCGCTATTTTCAAGAGAATATTAATAATATTACCATCAAATATAATCATACGAACTGGGGGAGTTGTTCATCCAAAAGTAATTTAAATTTTTCTTCTCGTTTGCTATTTGCGCCTGATGAAGTAATTGATTATGTAATTGTACATGAGTTGGCTCACTTGAAAGAAGCAAATCACTCTGCACGTTTTTGGGCTATTGTGGAAAAGGTGATGCCTGATTATAAGCGTCATGAGAAGTGGTTGAGTACGTATGGAAAAGAGTTGGATTTCTGATAAACTACGTTTGAGTTTTCTGCATCTGCAAACAAGAATCTCCTTACGTCATTTTACCTGCTACCCATACCAATAGTTTTCGAGAAGGTGTCATTCCCGAAGCAATCGCCAAGATTTTATTTTTAAATCCAGGGACAATCGTCATCTTATTCCGCATCAAACCTTGGTAGCCAATCTCCGCTACCCGCTTAGCACTCATGACACCGCTCTTAAACAATTTGGAGTCCTTCATCTCAGCACGCTCCTCAAACCCCGTTGCCGTAGGGCCAGGGCATAATGCACTAACGGAGAGGTTAGTGCTGCTTAGTTCTGCATGTAATGCTTCAGTAAAATGCAATACAAATGATTTAGTGCCGGCGTAAACTGCAAAATTTGGAATGGGTTGAAAAGCAGCAGTGGAAGCAATATTTAAAATCTTACCTCGATTATTTTTAATCATTTGTTTCACAAAAAGGGCCGTCAATTCCATCAAGGTTGTAATATTTAATTGAATCATTTGTGTATTTGAAAGGACATCTTGATCAACGAAGGAGCCATGCATTCCAAACCCAGCATTATTCACTAAAACATCAACTTCAATGCCTCTAGCCTGGACTTGATCAAAGAGATTCTTACCCGCATTTTCCAATGCCAAATCTGCCACGAATACGGATGATTGAATCCCATATTTATTTCCGCATTCCTTCGCAATCAATGCTAAGGCAGACTCAGTCCTTGCTACCAGTACTAAATGATATCCTTCTCTAGCAAAAATGTAAGCAAGTTCTTTCCCAATACCACTGGACGCTCCTGTAATTAATACTGTTTTCATAATTTCACGAAAGTAGTTGAAGCTTGTCCTAAGTCTGACTGAACAGTCAACACATATTCACCTGATTGTAAATCACTTACGTCAATATTTTGGTGTTGCTCAAATGGACTATTGGACTGCAACATTAATTTTCCAGCAAGATCAAAAATCTGTATATTTTTAATTTTTAATTTTCCGACGGACAAATTCAACACATCTTGAACTGGATTGGGCGCAAGCTTCAAATACTTAGAGAGGTTCACTTCTTCCTGACCGACGACAACTTTAGTCATCGTACTTTCTGCTACTAACCAATGCTTGGGATCGAATTGTAATGCTGTTATCGGCCCCGGCAATTGTATTTCATATTCTTGACTATCAAAATCATTTTGCAAAACAATTTCTTTATCTATTCCCGTACCTATCGCCTGAAGCGGTACAGGCATCTTAAAATAATTTGCGGATAGTACAGATTGCGCTTGTTTGATTTTTACTTTGAGTAAATTATTCTCGTCTTGCGACCAATCTATAAAATATTTAGGATACCCTTGACCCGAATACCAGGAATCAAAAAACTCAGTCAAATCTTTCCCACTGGTCGCTTCCAAATGTGCTTTTAAATTTTCCGTAAGGGCAAATCCATATTGTAAAGCAGGGTCATTCAAATAATTTTTCACCCCCTGAAAGAAAGCATCATCTCCTATCGTCCAACGCAACATATGTAAGACCATCGCTCCTTTACTATAACTCAAACGCCAGTTAAAAATATTCCCTACCTGAGTCGTATCTTGGACTTTTACCGAACCCCCTGGCTGGCTAGTCACCGTACTTATTTTATTAACCAACCAATTATCAAAAGTATTGGTACCGAGTCCGTTTTCATAAGTCAATCCCTCTAGGTATGTCGCAAAACCTTCGTTCAACCATATATCTTCCCAACTACCACAAGTCACTTGATCCCCAAACCATTGGTGCGCTAATTCGTGAGATAACAGCCCATGATTAAAATTAACTGTAAAAGTCATCGTCGTATGCTCCATCCCGCCACCCCAGCCAAACTGGGCATGGCCATATTTTTCTTCCCAAAAAGGATACATCCCAAACAAATCATTAAACAAGTGCATCACATCCACCAAATTATTAGTCCCAACTTTGGCCTGTTCCAAGCTCTCTGGATAAACATAATTCACCTGCGGAATATCACCATTCACGGTCGGTATTGTATCCGAATACACCTTATAATCTGTGGTGGCGAAAGCGACTAAATAAGCAGGAATGGGGTAACGATGTCTCCAATGAAATTTGGTTTTCCCAGCTGTAGTTGACTCTTCAATCAACAGCCCATTACTAGCTACTTTATTGCCTTCTGGCACTGTCACAATCATATCCAAGCTGTCAATCTTATCTGTCAAGGTCTGTTTGCATGGCCACCATTCATACGCCCCATAAGGCTCTGAAAGTGTCCATAAAACAGGCGTATTATCCGTTCCATGTACACTCTGAATAAAAGAACCAAATCCACCACCAGACGGAGGAGATCCTTGATAAAAAATCTGCACCGCACTCAAAGTCCCTTTCGGCAAAATACTTCCAAAGGGTATTTTTATCTTTTCATTCTCATGCGTAAAACCAATTTTTGCACCCTGATAATAGATACTATCCACTGTCAATTGGTCGACTAAGTCAATATCTAATTCACTAACATTCTCTTTCGTTATTTTGAATTTCAACACCACATTGCCCGCAATATACTTTTGAGCTGGGTCTATGGCAATGTCTAAAATAGCGTACGTCACATCATAGCCCCTATCTGTTGGTTCTCCTCGAAACTGCACTTGATTTTTTGCCCACTGCTGTTGATTAAGACTGTTCTTACAATGTCCTACTTCCTGAGCTTGCGCAAAAAAGCTAAGCATAATCCAACGAGCCCAAATAGATATTTCATGATTCTGTGTTTGGTGAATACATAAAACGCATACCCTCCATGCTTTGTTCTGCTAATTTGCGACATTGGTAATATTAAGAGGGGAGAACATTACTCGGCAGTGTGTCTGGGCAAATAAATGCGTTCAAAGGGAGCAATTAACAACCAAATAGCCGTAATTTGTCATCTATTAAGATAAACCACCGCCTATGTCATTATTAAGAAAGAGTAAATTAGCGAAAGCAAGAAAGTTTAACTACGTCCCAAAGTATTACGACAAACGTAAAGAACGCCTAGAATCCCTGTTGAATAAAGGCAATGGAGATGCAGAATCGATGAAAGCCCGTATATCCGCTGGCGCTTTCAGTGCGAACCGCAGTCGTGATATGCGTGGAGCAAGTAAGGGGATTACGGTGAGGGTTTTATTGATTTTAATTGCATTAATTGTAATTACTTACTTACTTTTGGGGCTTTACATCCCTAGTCTTGAAGCTTTTTTGAACTAGTAGAACAACAAATCAAAACACACTATGGCTGACATCATACAGCTACTTCCCGACCCTATTGCCAATCAAATAGCAGCAGGGGAAGTCATTCAACGTCCTGCTTCCATCATCAAGGAACTAGTCGAAAATGCTATTGATGCAGAAGCAACAGAGGTAAAAGTTATTGTCAAAGACGCTGGCAAGACACTTGTCCAAGTCATTGACAATGGAAAAGGCATGTCTGAAACAGATGCCCGACTCTGTTTTGAACGACACGCAACTTCCAAAATCAGAAAAGCATCCGATCTTTTTTCTATCAATACGATGGGTTTTCGAGGCGAAGCGTTGGCCTCCATTGCGGCTGTAGCACAAGTTAGTTTGAAGACACGGCGAGCAGAAGATGAGATAGCAGTCTGTATTCAAATAAAGGATTCTAAGGTTTTTTCGCAAGAACTCTGTCAATCTCCCAAAGGCACCTCCATTGCAGTCAAAAATCTTTTTTACAATGTTCCTGCTCGACGAAATTTTCTTAAATCAGATACCGTAGAGTTTAGGCACATCGTTTCGGAGTTTTTGCATGTGGTGACCGCTTACCCAGAAATACATTTTTCACTTCATCATAATGATCGGGAAATTTACCACTTACCCAAAGGCAACCTGCGACAACGAATAGTCGGCATCCTCGGAAAAAAGTACAACGAACGACTGGTACCCGTCGAGGAAATCACAGAAACCATCGGCATACGCGGGTATGTCGGCAAGCCTGAAAATGCAAAGAAGAAGAGAAAAGATCAGTTCTTTTTTGTCAATAAACGCTTCATCAAAAGTCCCTATCTAAACCATGCCATTCGGGCAGCTTATGACGACCTCATTGGTTCGGATATGTATCCTTTTTACATTTTGTTTATTGATATTGACCCAAAACAAATTGACATTAATGTACATCCCACCAAACAAGAAATAAAATTTGAAGACGAACGCATTGTCTATAATTACCTGAAGGTAGCCGTTCGTCATGCATTAGGCAAACATCATATCACGCCCACTTTAGATTTTGATCACCAGCAAGGCATGGGTTTTACGCAGTCGTCCAAAGCCTCCCGAAATCAAGAAATTCAAACGCCTCATTTTCCTCAAAATAGCGGAAGTGGCAATACCAAAAATTGGGAAAAATTATATTCAGGACTAGAAAAAATCCTACCCATCATCGATCCAGAAGGTACTGTGATACAAATCGAAGAAGAAGGAAAAGAAAACCAAGTAGGACAAATCGCTGATACTCAGGTTTTTACAACTAGGTCTTCCGACGATAATTCCTTTACAGAGCAATCGAGTATAGATGCAGAGACAGATTTAAGAGGCCCTTTTCAGATTCATAATACGTACATTGCCAGTCAAATAAAATCTGGGCTTGTACTCATTCATCAACGACGTGCACATCAACGCATCTTATTTGAAAAATACTACACTGCCTTTCAAGGGGGCGAGATGCTTACGCAAAAAGAGCTTTTTCCTGATACTGTTACACTTTCTACTGATGAGGCTATTTTGATGAAAGCGATGATTCCAGAATTACAATTGTTGGGTTTTCAAATAGAAGATTTTGGCAATAATAGTTTTATCGTCCATGGCATTCCAGCAGACATGGAAGAGAACCCGACCCAAGCCATCCATACTTTATTGGGTCAATATCAAGACAACCTAGACCTTGAACTGGATCACAGAGAAAACATCGCTCGCTCCATGGCTTCTAGCGCCGCAATCAAAACAGGTAAATCCCTTTCGGAAAAAGAAATGAAAGAAATAATAGACCTCCTTTTTGCTTGTTCCATGCCCATGGCTAGTCCCACTGGTAAAAAAACCTTCATAAAATTAAAATTGGAGGACTTGGAAAAACAGTTTGGCTAAGGGATAGTTAAAAACGAAACACAATATTGAGAAAATGAAAGTTAAAGTAATCAACAAATCCAATCATCCCCTTCCACAATACGAAACAACAGGAAGTGCGGGTATGGATCTAAGGGCGAATATCACTGAATCAATCACCTTAGATTCAATGGGAAGAACGCTTATCCCTACGGGTCTTTACATGGAATTACCCAAAGGCACAGAAGCGCAAATACGGCCCAGAAGTGGTCTAGCCATCAAAAAAGGACTCACTTGCCTGAATGCACCTGGTACTATCGACAGTGATTATCGGGGAGAAATCAAAGTCATTCTTGCCAATTTGTCAAAAGAAAGCCAAACAATAGAACCCGGCGAACGCATCGCCCAAATGGTCATCGCTCAATATACCCAAATCAATTGGGAGGCAGTAGAAGTGCTTTCTGATACCAAACGAGGTGCCGGTGGATTTGGAAGCACGGGAGGCTAGGTGTATGCTTCCTTCGGCTGCATAAGCGCCAACGTATAAACGCACAAAGCGTAAAATAAACGCCCGAAAGACAAAACATTTGGCATTATTTTTCCATAGTAAGAAAAGCATTAGCTTTGCGCTACATATTAAATAAAATCTGAATGAGTAAGTACATTTGTATCCACGGCCATTATTATCAACCTCCTCGTGAAAATGCTTGGTTAGAGTATATAGAAAGACAAGAGTCTGCAAAGCCTTTTCATGACTGGAATGAACGCATCAATTTTGAATGCTATGCACCCAATACCGCTGCAAGAATTCTTAATGATGATGGTAAAATCGTCGAGATTATCAATAATTATGCTTGGATGAGTTTTAATTTTGGGCCGACCCTTTTGTCATGGATGGAGCGGAAAGACCCAGCGACCTATCAAGCCATTTTAGATGCAGACAAAGAAAGTATGGAGCGATTTGGGGGGCATGGATCTGCTATTGCACAAGCTTTTAATCATTCAATACTACCCCTCTGTAATCGGCGTGATAAGGAAACACAAATCATCTGGGGAATCAAGGATTTTGAATCTAGATTTGGGCGTAAGCCTGAAGGGATGTGGCTACCCGAAACAGCTTGTGATGGAGAGACCCTAGAGCTCCTTGCGGAAAATGGAATTAAATATACCATTCTGGCTCCTCGTCAAGTAAAGGCCGTGAAGAAAATAGACGATCAACATTGGTCGGA
>JAJRQS010000340.1 GCA_024280135.1 Bacteroidota bacterium
CATCTTTGGCGTTCGGTTGTAATCTCAAATATTCTTCATAACATTCAAACATTCTATCTGTTTCGTCATAAGTCAATCCTTCCGTTTTTAAAAGAATTGAGTAACTTTTTCCAATAAACCAATTTGCAGAGTAATATTGTCCACTATTTTTGTCAAGTAGAGTTAAGGCTTTTTCAAATCGTTCAATTGCTTTTCTGTCTTCTCCTGCTTTAAAATTCCCAATTCCGCTATACCAAATTGCAGCAACATTATTCGAGTCAGTTTTAAGAACCTTTTCAAGAACCTTTTCTGCTTTTTTAAATTCCTTTTGCTGGATTAAAGTCAGTCCAAGTTGACATTGGAAAATTAAATTTTCAGGTTCGGCTTTTATTCCGTCCCTAAATATTTGTTCGGCTTTTTCCAATTCACCGTTATTCATATAAGTATTTCCTTTTTCTAAATAGTTCACTTGTCCATAAGTTGAACCTATTGAAATAAGAAATAATATTACCAATACTGTCTGTTTCATTCTCATTTTTTTTAATAGTGGCTAACGTTCGATATATGGAAAGTAGCGGTTAAAAAAGCTCTAAACTCTCCTCATGCCTTCAAACTTTTGATAAATGTACAAAACTTTCATTAAAGCACAAAACCCGCTATTTTTTATATATTTTGTTGTAGGCAGGCCGTGTGTCCTGTGTTGCTTCGGGATACAATTTAGTAATAAAATTAGAAGCAACAAAACTGTAATTGAGATGAGAGGATATTTTTTTTATGAGAACTATGGTCTCTCGGCTGGGATGTATAGGCAAATCAGTCAAACCGCCTTATGGGGCTTACTTCCGATAGTTATCGGAATCACGGGTTGGTCTTGAGCGATAAGGTTAAAGGCACTACTGCCGCTTGTATGGTAAGTAGATTGCTATGGTGGGAGTAAAGAAGCTGAAAGAGATGAGATTAAACCCTTGTAGAAGTGTCGTAAACAACTTTAGTATTGTCAAAATTGAGGGATGGGCGGTCTTGCAAGACAGAACTTGACAGAAACCTATTTTACTGGTCAAGTGGCAATCGGCATAAAGAGGGCAGGAGCTTTACTTACTGCTCAATTACGGAACAGGAGAAGCTAATTGATAGTGCAAAAATACCACAACCCCGAAGGGCAAGGTAGAAAGTAGCAATACTATTAATTAGTGGCGGATTAGTTCGTAGTAGTGATGATATTTCTGTAATGGAAAAGGAGCGAAGGAACTGACTTAACAGTTTTAACTTGTATTACAACTAAATTAGATTTAGGATGATTTTCAAAGAGAAACAAAAGTCGCAACCGATAGAAAAGCGACAGGTATGGGAAGCCTTTAAAAAGGTTAGAAGTAACAAAGGAGCATCAGGAGTTGATAAAGTATCAATTCAGGAAGTTTCAACACGCCCTATGAAGTATTTGTATCCAATATGGAATAGGTTAGCAAGTGGCAGTTATTTTCCCCAACCTGTGCGTGAGGTAGCAATACCCAAAGCAGATGGACGTATTAGGAAGTTAGGCATTCCAACGGTACAAGACCGAACAGCCCAAATGGTAATACGAGAAGAACTAGAGCAAATTGTAGATAAACAGTTTAGCAAAAATTCTTTTGGCTATCGTCCCAATAAATCAGCCCATCAAGCCATTAAGCAATGCAGGGAAAACTGTATAAAAATGGATTGGGCAATTGATTTGGACATCAAGAGTTTTTTTGATGAGATAGACCACGATTTAATGCTTAAAGCATTAGGTCACTTTACCAAAGAAAGGCACATGCACTTGTACGTAAAACGTTGGTTAGAAGCTTCCGTCCAAAAGAAAGATGGTAAGATTTATCCAAGAAGCAAAGGTACACCGCAAGGAGGCGTTATAAGTCCATTATTGGCAAATATCTTCCTGCACGTAGTTTTTGATAAGTGGATAGAAAAGCACCATTCCGAAGTCAAGTTTGAACGCTATGCTGATGATATAATTATTCATTGTCAGAATTTCAAACAAGCAATGCGAACTTTGGAAGCTGTAAAAGCCCGCTTTAAGCAATGTAAATTGCAGATTAAAGATGGCAAGAGCAATATAGTTTATTGCAAACGCAACCAAAAGAAGCATCCGCCATTTAAGGTTCATTATGTAACATTTGACTTTCTCGGATTTACATTTAAGCCACGAATGGTAAAGGGTTACTTTGGAAATTTTCATTTGGGCTTTACGCCCTCGATTAGTCATAAAAGTCAGAAACGTATCAATCAGATTTTGTTTAAGTTAAAACTCCATCGTATGGTTCATTTACGCCTGTCAGATTTGGCAAGCATTATAGCGGATAGATTACGAGGTTGGATTTACTATTATGGCAAAGTTAGAATGAGTGAATTACATTATGTATTCCGTTTTTTTAATATACGACTGGCTAAATGGGTACGCAACAAATATCGGAGATTTAGGCGAAAACATTGGTTCTTTGCTTACAAATGGTTACAGGAAACTGCGAAGCATTATCCTAATCTATTTGTGCACTGGCAATATGGTTTTAAGCCTTGACTTGTTAAGAAGAGCCGTATGATGGGAGACTATCACGTACGGTTCTGTGAGAGGTTTAGGGGTGAGATTCCCCTTTACCTACTCGAC
>JAJRQS010000341.1 GCA_024280135.1 Bacteroidota bacterium
CCTTGGTTTACGGCTGAGGGCTTTTTTTTCTTGGGATGTCGTAGTGGCTGTAACCAGTTGACTAAGATTATTCTGAAATTCCCTCATTCGATCCTGATGCCTATCTGAACTCATTCGACCTTATTGCCCACTAGCCTGCTGGTTCCTCAAATCTTTTTGTGCAGAAGCTAGATATTGTTTTAGTATTTTGTTGTTTGGGTCATAGGTTAATCCTTTTTTGAATTGTTCTATTGCTAATTTATACCGTTTGGTTGAACCATAGACTGCACCCAAATTTCGATAGGCATCAATAAAGCTAGGTTCGTATTTTAGCGCAAGCTTATAGACTTTTTCTGCATTTTTTAGGTCGCCTCTTTGGAAGTAGATGATGCCCATATTGCTATACGCATTGGCATTGGGTTTTAATTTGGTGGCGATCAAGTAGTTTTTTAGTGCGTTGTCATAATCTTTCAATCGGTAATAATAAAGCCCAACTTGTCCGTACGCATCCGAATATTTGGGGTTGATTTTGATGGCTTTCTGAAAGAAGGATAAGGCTTCTTTATATTGATTGATTTGGGCATTTCCTTTTAGCTTATTTCCTTTTTTTCCGATTTCTAATCCGTGATGATAATTGAGCTTGGCACTATTAGGTGATTTGAGTACGTCCGTTGCATAGAGTGTGGCGCTATCGTACCATGCCTTATTTCGGTTGATGGTGAGTACACTAAACAGCAAGGATATGGCTAATCCAATGATAATAGCTGGATTAGAAAAAGAGATGTTTTTTCCTTTGCCTAGTTTTTGCGCAAGCCAAAATAAACCAGTCCCCACAATCATCGCAAAGCCCAGTGACGGCATATACAAAAAACGTTCGGCATAGGATGAACCAATTTCTACAATCAAATTAGAATAAATAGAAAATGAAATCCCAAATAGCAAAAGCCCATAGGCAATGATTTTTAACAAGTCACTTTTTTGCCGTAAGGCTCTAAAAATAATAAAAGTACTAGCCAAGATAACGAGGATAGCAAAAATAGCTCCGAAGCTGCCTAGCCCCATCAATGGGATTTGGTTATAGCCTTTTTCGGAAACGAGATTGAAAGGTAAAACCAATGCTTTAAAGTATTCGAAAACCATATAGAGCGCGGATCCATAATATTGTCCGCTAGTGATGTCTTCGGCAGTCGTAAAAAAGTTATCGACAATATCGGGTTTGACACTGGCAATTGTTCCAAGAATATTATGCCTGATGAGTAAAAATACGGCTGTTGGAACGACGAAAAGAGCACTCCAAACCGCTACTTTTGAAAAGTTCGCCTTTCGGAAAAACAAAATCGTCAACGGATAAATGGCAAGCCAAGTAATCGCACTTTCTTTTGAAAAGAGAGCAAGCGTGTAAAAAAGTATTGATAATATTAAACTTAGTATCTTACGATGATCATAGAATTTTACAAAATAATATAATCCCGCAAGCCCAAGAAAAAAAGCCATGATTTCATCTCGACTTTTGATATTGGCCACTACTTCCGTATGGATGGGGTGGGTCACAAAAATCAAACTAACTAAAAAGACCAACCCAAAATATTTTTTATCCAAAAGCAAAGACAAAAACTGAAACAACAACCAGCCCGTCCATGCAAAAAATAAGACATTGACAAAATGACTTAGCTTTGCGTTGTCAGGAGCGAGCCCCCATTCTCCTGCAAACATCACCAAGGAAAGCGGCCTATAGAGCGTCCCTTTGCTATTCCAATAACCCGCCCGATAATGCGTGGTCACCAAGGTGGAAGTGCTAGACAGCCCTTGTTTTACAAAGCGATTTTCTTTGATGGCGGAGAAATCATCCAAACAATAATCATGAGCAAGCGTGTTGGCATAAATCAAAAAAGCTATCAGGGCAATAGCTAATCCAACCCATTTATTAGACTTTGCAATAGGCGTGTTGATTGGGTTCGACGCTTTATTTTTGGCTTGTTTTATCTTCTTGGACATATCTTAGTGTTAAAAAGCTATGTCTAAGGTATGAATAAATTCTTATCTTTGTGTTCACAAAAAAAAAGAACAGTATGAAAAAGGCATTTTTCTTATTTTTAACCTTGTGCTTGACTACGCTTGTAGCTTGCAAAAACGATTCAAAACCAACGAACACAGAATCGAAAGAGGGTTCGACCACGCAGACCTCTAAAAATTGTAAATACGGCGTAAAGACCGACGAGGTACAATTGAATTGGACAGCCTATAAGACAACAAAGAGAGTTGGCGTAAAGGGTACGTTTAATGATATTCAGATCAAAACGGCAAATAACACGCCTGATGTTTCTACTTTGATTCGTGCGACTGCTTTTATGATAAATGCGGGTACCGTTAATTCTAAAAATGAAGATCGTGATGTGAAGCTAGTCAAATTCTTTTTTGAAAAAATGCTAGGCGACAATAAAATAACGGGCTCTGTCAAATCGGTCGATGGAAACGATACAGCCGGTAACGGAATGATTTCTTTGCAAATGAATGGTGTGTCGAAAGAAACACCTTTTACTTATACAGTCGAAGAGAAGATGTTGACATTGACTTCCGAAATCAATACCGATTTGTGGAATGGTCAAGCGGCTATTGAAAGTATCAATAAAGCTTGTGAAGAAAAACACAAAGGAGAAGACGGCGTCTCAAAGACTTGGGCTGATGTGTCTATTAGTGTGACTGTACCTTTGGTGGTGACTTGCGATTAATTACGTCCACTCATGTAGAAAAGTGCATCAAGAATTAGTGCTTGATGCACTTTTTTAAATATAATGCCATGTCCAAAAAATCATTAGCCCTAGTCATTATTCAGTTTTCCATTCTAGCTTTTTTTGCTTTAGATGGGTTTACTCGGCTAGATAGCTGGCTTTTATTTCCCCAAATAGCCGCATTTTTGTTGTCAATTTGGGGAGTGGTTGTCATGCGTAATTTTAATGTACAACCTGAGGTCAAGCATTCCGCTCAAATGGTGAGTCGAGGTCCTTACCAAATTATTCGCAATCCGATGTATAGCGGTATTATCCTGTTTTTTGGGATTTCGGTGATACTACAATTTAATTTATTAAGATTCGCGATATATATCTTATTAGTCATTGTTTTGGTCATGAAGATACTGATGGAAGAGCGTTTCCTTGCGGAAAAATTCGGACATCTTTATTTAGAGTATAAGAAAAGTACTTGGCGGTTATTGCCTTATTTCTATTGAGGAGACAACAAGCCTACTGCAACAGGTGGCCTATTTAAGGTGAGTAATTTGGCTAACATGAGACAATACGAGAATATAATAGGCTCTTTTTTGCGAAAGCCAACTAAAAACCTTATCTTCGCTCTCAACACATTCAAGAATCAATACAAATCAACCCATTATGAAGAAAATTTTTACACTAGCTTTTGTTCTTTTATCTTTTTCG
>JAJRQS010000342.1 GCA_024280135.1 Bacteroidota bacterium
AAATGATTTTTCATTTCGTATAATATGGTCGTGAAATCTGGATTGCCATCCGAAATCTGCGTGAATTTTACGTGCATTTTTTGTTACCACCGATTTATAGGAACGTATAATGGTGGATATGGATCCCGGTTTTGGGGAAATATTCGCCATTTTTTGGTTTTTATCGTTTTGTTTTTTTGGGGCGGTTGGGGGCGACGTTGCGGTTGGGGGCGTAGAGACGTTGCATTGCAACGTCTCTACGTCGTCGTCGTCATCACCATCCATTTTATCAATAATCAAAATACCGTGCATATGATTTGGCATCACCACAAATTCCCCCAATTTCACAAATGGAAAATGTTGTGGTATTTCATTCCAATATTGATATGCCAATTTCCCTATTTCGTTTAAATGCATTACGCCATTCACAATATTGCCGAACAAATGTTCCCTGTTTTGGGTGCAAATGGTTATAAAATACATTACTGCAATAATCCCAATAGGGTAAACGGGCAGATTTTATACGGTATTTATTTTTATATTTTTCTGCCATTAATAATCTTTCTGTAAATTAAATCGGTTCATCAATCGTAACAAAACCAAATATAAAAACAACAATTTGCTATCTACACACCTTTGAACACTGGCTTACGTTTCTCCAAAAAGGCTGCAACACCTTCTTTGTAATCTTCTGTCTGACCTGCTTGAGGTTGTAGTTGTTCTTCCAAGAGGAGTTGTTCTTCTAGGTTGTTAGAAAGAGATTGGTTGAGTGCGTGCTTAGTCATTGCCAGTCCTTTGGTGGGCATGTTTGCTAGTTTTTGCGCAAGCAATAAAGCGGCTTCACCAAACGCATCGTCGTCAAAAACCTTGTAGATCATGCCCATACGTTCAGCCTCCTCCGCCGAAACTTTGTCTCCAAGCATCATCAACGCAGAGGCCTTTTGAAATCCAATCAAACGGGGCAGAAAAAAAGTACCTCCACTATCCGGAATCAATCCTATCTTGCTAAAAGCCTGAATAAAAGAGGCTGATTTTGTGGCTACGACCACATCACAGGCAAGCGCCAAATTAGCTCCAGCACCTGCTGCCACACCATTAACTGCTGCGATTATAGGTTTGGGTAATGCCCTCATTTGGCGGACAATCGGGTTATAGTGTTCTTCTAGAATTTGGGTCAATGGTGGACCGTTTGGGTCGGTTATTTCCTTTAAGTCTTGACCTGCACAAAAAGCTCTTCCTTCCCCAGTCAGAAAAACCGCCCTTATTTCTTTTTTGTCTGCACAGGTTTTTAGTATTTCTTGTAGTTTCAATGCCATTGGGCGATTGAAACTATTAAAAGCTTTTGGGCGATTGAGTTTGATGATGGCAAGGTTATCTACTTGCGTAAAAAGAATGGCTTCCATGTTTTTTTTGTAAAGTTAAGAAGATTTGTCTGAACGACTGATATATTTATCTAGCAATCGATTGGTTTGCGTTTGAAGTTTCGCTTTAAAAAAAGTGGTTCCTCCTAGTGCCCAACCTTTAAAACCCATTGCTTGTTTTGCCCAAGTGCGTAGATTGAAATGGTCAGTATGTTTGATAATTAAACCATCTTTGAATTCAAAAGTAGCGATGATGTTATTATGCACTTTTCTTCCCGTTTGGGAAAAGGAATAATAAGCATCCCATTCAGCGGAGCCTCTGTTATTCTCACTTTTTATTTTTGAATATTTAATAGTAAAGTCTTTTCCTTTTTGGGAATGGCAAAGCATCCTCCACATATTTTTGGCTCGCTCTCCCGATAATTGCCCAAAGGCTGGATCGTTAAAAACAATTTCAGGGTGATAGCACTTTACCATTTTCTCCGCATCTAAATCATCGAAAGCTTTGTAGAATTGTTCAATTACTGATTTCATTTATACAAGGTACAAAAAGTTTTGTTATTATTAATAATAAAATTATTGTAGCGCAATTTAGGCTTCCTAAATCACGCTACAAACAATTATAAATCACTTATAATCAATGAGTTATGCGTTTAGTTTTGAATACTAAACCCCCACTTCTTCTTGATTGTTTTCCCTAATTAAACGCTGTTGAACATCATGAGGCGTTTGGGTATATTCCAAAAATTTTCTTTCGAATTTTGCTTTGCCTTGAGTAATGGATCTAAGTTTAGAAGAATATTCGTACATCTCATTGAGTGGAACTTTGGCCGTTATTTTTTGATAATGTCCTTCTGTGTCCATACCCAAAATCATGGCACGCCTCGTATTTAAGTCGCTCATCACATCTCCCATGACTTCATTTTCACACAAAATATTAACTTCATAAATGGGTTCTAATACTTGTGGATTCGCTTTCAAAAAAGCATTTTTAAAAGCTTGTGCTGAAGCAATCATAAATGCCATGTCATTAGAATCTACAGGGTGCATTTTTCCATCATAAATACTCACTCTGATGTCTCTACAATTTGATCCAGTCAAAGGACCTGCCTCCATTTTTTGTAAAATTCCTTTTTTAATAGCATTTGAAAATCTAGCATCAATAGACCCTCCTACAATACACCAAAGAAAAGATAATTTTCCGCCCCAAGGTAATTCTTCCAACTCTGTTTTTCTCACATTTAATCCAACTGGGTCTGGCATCCCTTCCGTATAAGGTTCTATTCTTAGATGCACTTCGGCAAATTGCCCAGAGCCACCACTTTGCTTTTTATGTCGATATTGTTCATCGGCAGATTTGGTAATGGTTTCTCGATATGGTATTTTGGGTCTTTCAAAAATAAATTCTACGTGGTGCACTTTATTTGCCAAGTGCCTCACAATATCAAAATGCAATTTGCCTTGACCGTGCAAAATCGTTTGTTTTAGTTCCTTCGAATATTCAATAATTAAAGTCGGATCTTCTTCGTGAATAATGTGCAACGCCTTCGCCATTTTCTCAACTTCATTTGTAGAAGGGGCAACGACAGCTGCTCTGTGCCTAGGTGATGGAAATTTTATAGGCTCAATTTTCCTATTTAACCCCTTGATATTCAATGTGTTATTGGTGTGGGTATTTTTTAATTTTACGGTAACGCCCAAGTCCCCTGCCAATAATTCTGTTTGGTCTTCTCGAACTTTTCCGTTGGCAATATAAATATGAGAAAACCGCTCCACAGTTGTATTTTCAGCATTGACTAATTCTTGTCCTGCTTTTAACCTTCCTGACATAACTTTAAAATAGGATAGATTTCCGACACCTGGTTCCGACATAGTCTTATAGATAAATAGAGTCGTTTCACCTTCTTTACTACATTTTAAGGTGTTTCCATCTGTTAGTAAAGCATCGCCTGTATCAGCCGGAGAAGGTCCGATATCATTTAGAAATCCCATGATACGACCTGTCCCCATATTGTTTTTAGCGCTTGCGCAAAAAACGGGAAATACATCGTGATTCACAAGACCTTTTGTGAGGCCCTGTGCCAATTCATCCTCAGTTAGAGATCCCGCTTCAAAAAATTTCTCCATTAATTTTTCATCGTTTTCTGCCGCTGCTTCGACTAATGCATTGTGCATTTCTTGAGCTTTTTGGATTTCCGATTCTGGAATGGCTTGTTTCTCTGGTTTTCCTCCGTCTGCTGGAAATACATACATAATCATTCGCAGTGCATCAACGATACAGTTAAAGCCATTTCCTTCATCCAAAGGGTATTGAAAGGGTAGAACATTACTTCCAAAACGTTCTTGGGCTTGACGTAAGGTTTCCTCAAAATTTGATTTCTCGTGGTCCAGTTGGTTTACCACAAAGACCATTGGAGTTTTGTATTCATTTGTGTAATCCCATAGAATTTCAGTTCCTACTTCGACACCACTCTTAGCATTGAGTAACATGACCCCTGTGTCCGCCACCTTCATCGAAGAAATCACTTCTCCGATTAAATCGTCAAGTCCTGGGGTGTCGATGATGTTGATTCGATTTCCTCTCCAATTCAAATGCATCAAAGAAGTAAAGATGGAATTCTTTTTTTCTTTTTCGATGTTCGGGTAATCCGAGGTTGTATTTTCCTCTTCGATGGATCCTCTTCTTTTGATAGCTCCTGCTTCAAAGAGCATGGTTTCGGCAAAAGTTGTTTTGCCTGAACCCGAGTGTCCAAGCAGTACGATGTTTCTAATCTTTTTGGTTTCCATAATACATAGTTTTAGGCGGACGTGCAATCCAGCAGGTGATAGTATTTCATAGAATTAGGCTAAGTTAACGATATAAAAATTGATGACCAAATTTGACCATCTGAAATGTAAACTTGTTGATATGAAATAGTTTTTGGGGTGATTGAGGTCATTATTTCCTATTAGTACAAATTTACTAACTATAAAACGTTTGTTTTTTGGGGTTTGATTCAAATAGGTGATTTCGAACGAATTGAGGCTTTTTGCCACGAATGCACGAATTAAAAGATGGCACCTGCCTCTGCCGATTCAGGCAGGCACTAGATTGGGATTTTGCCACGAATGCACGAATTTTTCGCCCTTCACATCTAAAACCATAAAACCACCACACCATAAGTCATAAACGCGACCGAAGGAGCAAATAAACGCGACCAAAGGAAGCACATAAACGCGACGAAGGAGCAAATAAACGCGACCAAAGGGAAGCAAATAAACGCGACGAAGGAGCAAATAAACGCGACCAAAGGGAAGCAAATAAACGCGACGAAGGAGCAAATAAACGCGACCGAAGGAAGCATATAAACGCGACCGAAGGGAAGCACACATCAACGACTAAGCAAATAGGATTTAAACTCAGGATAATTCTTAGATAATTCAATCGACACTTTTTCTTTATTAGCTAAACATGCTAATCGGGTAGGGATAGTAACATCTTTAGTTATT
>JAJRQS010000015.1 GCA_024280135.1 Bacteroidota bacterium
CAGCTTTATTTCTTTAGGTGTAAACGGAGGAATGTATAGAGCAGACTATGATAACCAGAAGTTGAGAACGCCTGGAGGAATATATGGTGGAACAGAAGACCATCAAGATGCTGCATTAGCAGCGCGACTGGCTGGACAATCTTTTTTGCTAGATGCAGGACTTTACAGCCAAATGAATAATCTCGTTATTGGAGTAAGCGTTATGGATGCCCTTGCGGGAAAAACAAAGCTAGGAAATACAAACTTACAGCCAGAAAGGCATTACTATGGCCAGATAGGCTATTTTTTAGACGTAAGTCAGTCCATACAAATCAAGGCAAATGTTCAAGCCAAATGGAATAGTGGTCTAGTACAAACGCAAGGCTTGTTATTGGGTGTATGGAAAGAGTTATATAGTTTGGGTGTAACGATGAGAGGGTACGATAAAAAAACAATGGAATCAATAGGAGGAATAGCTGGATATAAATTGAACGAACATTTTCAGCTTTTTTATGCCTATGAATACAATATTCTACCACTTAGAAATGTTTTTGATGCAAATCACGAACTTGCACTGGCTTATGTGTTTAATACACAAATTGGCCAAGGGAAATTACCAAAATCAATTTATAATCCCCGTTATTTTTGAGGTGTTCTAGCATGGTTTTAGTCCAAAATAGAATATTGGTATGAATATTGTCGTTTGGGATGCGTACGGATAGCAAAATGTTTATTACTTTTGCTTTCCTTTTAGATTGTACTAATGGATGTTTGGTTCAATTTACAGTTTAAAGCACACATTCCAGTAATTTTAAAAATGTGAAAATTAGGGTGTCAAAAATGAGAAATTTAACAAAGTTTTTAATCGTTGGTCTAGTAATAGCACTAGGTCTTTCTTCATGTGGTCGTAAAGGAAACGGTCAGTTACAAGGGGTCTTAGATAGACCTACTTGGAAAGGTATTAATCCACATGGAATGGTGAATGTTCCTTCTGGACGGTTGCACATTGGTGCAGGTGACGAGGATATCACAGGTTCGATGATATCTAGAAATAAAGCCATTTCTATTAGTGGATTCTATATGGATGATACCGAAATTACCAATAATGAGTATAGACAATTCACGCAATATGTGATTGACTCAATGGCTCATTCAATGATGGATCATTTTATCGAAGATGAAGATGGCAATACCATGATTGATTGGGATCAAGAATTGGACTATGCAGACGAAAGCCTGGAAGATATGTTTTATCAAGGGGATGACCGTTTTGCAGGTAAAAAAGAATTAGACATCTCTCAAATGAGATTTGAATACCAGTGGTATGATTGGAAAGCTGCAGCTCACGCTACTCCTGACCAAACAAGATCTGACTTCCTCCATAAAGAGGAAACAAATATCTACCCTGATACGCTCGTATGGATTAGAGATTTTGCTTACTCATATAACGAGCCGATGACACGTAACTATTTTTGGCATCCAGCGTTTGATGACTATCCTGTTGTAGGTGTGAGTTGGAAGACAGCTAGAGCATTTTCTTACTGGAGAACATTACTTTGGGATTCATACTCTGAAAATGGCGCTTTAAACTCGGAAGACTTTAGATTACCATTTGAGCATGAATGGGAATATGCAGCACGTGGAGGTCATGATTTAGTAAGATTTCCTTGGGGAGATTACTACTTAAGAAATTCTAAAGGGTGTCTTTTGGCAAACTTTAAACCAGGTCGGGGTAATTATCCTGAAGATGGTGGCTTGTACACTGTAAAAGCAGATGCATACTACCCTAATGACTTTGGACTATTCAATATGGCGGGTAATGTTGCTGAATGGACTGAATCTGCGTTCTATGAGAACTCATACTCTTTCATTCATGACTTGAACCCTGATGTGCGTTTTGCAGCTGATGATGATGCTCCAGAAGCACATAAGAGAAAAGTAGTCCGTGGAGGGTCATGGAAAGATGTTGGATACTTCCTTGAAACAGGTACAAGATCGTGGGAATTTCAAGACACCACTAAGTCTTATATCGGATTCAGATGTGCCTTATCTTTCTTAGGACGGTCTGCAAAAGACTTTTAATCATACAATGAGCATAGCAGTCTAGAGAAAATTTCGGGGTTTATCCCCACATTCTGCTATTTTTTGCTCATATTTTCACTATTAAGCATACTTTTTTCACTGTACATGTGGCAGTTAGCCATTTTTGTGTACATTTGGCATTGGAATTTAATTGGTAACCGAAAAATTTAAAAAAATGAGTTTTCTTCATTCAAAAGGATTTAAGTACCTTAAGAACTTAATTATTGGTCTAGGTGCAGCTGCTGTACTTCTTGGAGCACTTTTCAAAATCATGCACTGGGAAGGTGCGGGTATGATGTTAACAATAGGTATGCTCGTAGAAGCATTTATCTTTGCTTTCTTAGGTATTATTGGGCCAGAGCCTGATTACTACTGGGAGAAATTGTATCCAGGATTAGACAGATACGATGGCGATGTACAACCTATTGCTACTGGTGGAGGAGCTTCTGCTGGAGCGGCTTTAAATGGACCCGTTGTAGAAGAAAAATTGAGCGGAATGCTTGGTGAACTTCAAATCATGTCTAAAAGCATGTCTTCTCTAAAAGCTTTACAAGATGCAGACTTCTCTGGAGCGACTGAACAGATTCAAGCTATGGGTGATTTCTATGGCAAGTTGAACGAAGCAATGGGTCACCTTGCGGAAACGACTGAAGATGCACAACGGTACAAAGAAAATATGAGGTCTTTGAATAATAACCTTGGGTCTTTGAATAGTGTTTATGGTAATATGTTAGCTGCGATGAATCCAAATCGTCCAGTTTAATTATCATTTCGATCGAAATAATTCTCTCAAATTAAAAGATTAAACTATGTCAATACCAAAGGAACCGCGGCAGCTAATGATAAACCTGATGTACCTAGTACTCACGGCGATGTTAGCATTAAGCTTGTCAGCGGAAATTTTTAATGCCTTCTATACACTGGATGATGGTAATAATAATAGTAATGCGATTGTCGCAACTACTAATGAAACCATCATGAAAGGTATTAATAAACAGGCAGATACATACAAAACGCCTGAAAACAAAGATGCCCAACAAAAAGCTACTCAAGTTTCAGCTATTGTCGATGACTTTAATTCGTATATTGAAGATATGAGACAAGAGCTTATTGATTTGTCAGGGGGGATGGACACCGTTACGGGACACCCTAAAGGCTTTTCAGATACAGGAGTACCTACACGAGTACTTGTAGAGGGGTTAGAACAACCAGGTAAACCAAAATTGGAACCTAGAGGGGAAGAACTAAAGCAAAAGATTCTATCCACTAGAAATGCTTTATTGGCATTGTTAGATGAAAAGGATCGAGAAGGTGTTGCAAGTTCATTGCCTCTAAAAATTGATGACCTTCCTGCAAAAGCGATTGCAAAAGCAAAAGCTAAAGGTAGCGACTTAACTTGGCAATATTTTAACTTTAACCAGATGCCAGTAGCAGCTGTGTTACCAATTCTTTCTAAGTATCAAGTGGATGCGAAATCTTCTGCAACTTCTGTTTTGAATTATTTCATGAAGAAGGTGAAAGGAGAAGCGCTTATTATGGATAAATATGAAGTGGTAGCGCGTTCGCCAAAAGGATATTTATTGGAAGGTCAAAAGTATGAGGCTGACATTTTCTTGAGTGCTTATTCTTCGCAAGTGAAAAGTATGACTGTACGTGTAGATGGGAGAAGTTTACCCGTAAAAGCAGGTAAAGCTAAATATACAGAAACGGCGGGCTCTATCGGAACAAAAAACCATAATGTTACGATATCTTTAACTAATCCGTTGACGAAGAAAACGGAAACTTATAAAGGAAAGTTTGCCTATGAAGTAGGACAAAAATCTATTGCAGTTGCTGCGGATAAGATGAATGTATTCTATGTAGGTGTGGATAACCCAATCACTGTCTCGGCAGCGGGTATTCCAACGAGTAAGTTGAAAGTATCTGCGCCTGGATTGAATCTTCGTAGAGGATCTGGAAAGAGTGCTTATATAGTAAAGCCAACGAAACCAGCAAAGCAAGTTTTTATTACCGTTTCTGGAGAAGGGGAAAGTGTTAAGAAGGAATTTCGGGTAAAGAGAATTCCGACACCAAATGCTACAGTTGGTCGTGATGCTAAAAACTGGAAAGGGGGAACCATCAAAAGCGGACCTTTTAAGGTTCAACGGATGCTAGAGGCTACTTTAGAAAACTTCGATTTTGATGCAAAATGTTCTATTCAAGGCTTTAACATGACCTATGTAAAAAGACGTGAGGATGGAGTTGTTGCCGTAAATAGAGGCGGTAAGTTCACTTCAGAAGTGACTCGTTTGGTTTCTAAAGCGAAACCAGGAGATGTGTACTATTTTGAAAATGTCAAAGGACGATGCCCAGGTGATCAGGTTGCTCGTTCATTGAATTCTTTGGTCTTTAAAATAAAGTAAGATTGAATTTCGTTTGGATTATCCAGACAATCATATAAATATTGAGAAAATGAAAATGCTAAAATTAATTTTGCCACTTGTACTATCAGTGCTTTTTGCAACAGGTCTTATGGCTCAGTTACCAGAAAGTGTCAATACTGAAACTTCTACACTAGATTATCCAGACAAACCATTGGACGATGTTGTGGAGCGTACATTGACAGGTACTAAGCGTGTATTGCCGTATGAATCTATGCGTGAAGGAGATATCCTTTGGTCTAAAAAAGTTTGGCGGGTAATTGATGTGAGAGAGAAGATGAATCTTCCTTTTGCATACCCAGAAAAGCCTTTCTTTACGATTTTGATGGAAGGATTGAAAGATGGAGCTTTGTCGGCTTATTCAGTGGAGGATGATAAGTTTTCTTATCCAATTCCTACTGAAGACGTAGAATCTATGCTGTACAGTGTCGATAGTATTGTCATGACAGATCCTGATACCTATGAGGACGTAATTAAAGTTGTGACTTCAGAGGTAGATCCTGAAAACGTGAAACGTTTTAGAATGAAGGAGATGTGGTTTTTTGATGCTGAATCTTCAACTATGAGGGTTCGTATATTGGGAATCGCTCCTATCATTGATAAATTTGATGATAATGGTGATTTTGTAAGGCAGCAAGCATTATTTTGGATTTATTATCCTGACTCGAGAGAATGGTTTGCTAAGTACAGAGTTGCCAATTTCTCAGGAAACGAGGCAAGTCCAATTACTTGGGAGGATATGTTAGAGATGCGTTTTTTCTCTAGTTACATTCTCAAGGAGTCAAATGTTCGGGATAGAAAGATTGCTGAATATATGACAAATGGAGTCGATGCTTTAATGGAAGGAGAGAAAATTAAAAATTCAATCTTCAACTTTGAGCAAGATCTATGGTCGTACTAATTAGGTAGCATTTTCGA
>JAJRQS010000343.1 GCA_024280135.1 Bacteroidota bacterium
TTGCCTATAATGAGATAAAAGGTAAGACTTGGGTAGATGTAGGTTTTAATGGGTGTGCAAGTGGATTTATTCCGATGTCCAATTTAATGGTTAAGACAGGTAATAGTACAGATGATTTTGTTACTTTTACTCAAAAGATCGGAGACTATAATTTATTTCCAAGCATTGGTAATTTTACAACTTTTGCTCTTGGTCTACCGACCTATTACGCTTCTAATCCCGTTTCGGTTGTTTCTAATTTTCCGAATCAAGGCAATACTGCTCTAATTGATTACTGTATGGTGCCTACACAGGTGGTCAATGATGTGGAAATCCATTTTGCCGCACTAGGTGGTTATCGACCGGGTCAGCTCAGTCGTTTTTTAGTAACGTATAGAAACAGTGGCACCACAAAACTATCTGGTAACTTAACTATTAACTATGACGCCTCCAAAGTAAGTTTTACGGCCAGCTCCTATACTCCTACGAGCCAGATGACTGGTTCTCTAGCCTTTAATTATACTAATTTAAATCCATTTGAAATTCGAAATTTTATAGTAAGCTTTCAATTAGGTACTCCACCTGTTGTAAATTTAGGTGATCTGCTGAATTTTTCAGCAACAATTAATCCTATTGTTGGAGATCCTTCCCCCTATAATAATGCTTTTAGTGGTGATTTATTAGTAAGGGCGTCTTGGGATCCAAATGACATAACTTGTACGGAAGGTGACGAGGTATTAATTGCTAATTCAGATAAATTTTTGCACTATCTCATTCGCTTTCAAAACACAGGTACCGATTACGCTGACAGAGTAAGAGTGTCAGGAGTATTAGATAATAAGCTGGATCTTAGTACCTTGCAATTATTGGCAACTAGCCATAATTGCAGAGTTGACATGAAGAATGATAAACTGGATTTTGTATTTGATGCCATTTATTTGGAGGATAGTACGCATAATGAACCAGAATCTCATGGTTATATTTTATATAAAATAAAACCAAAATCGTCGGTTGTTACGGGCGATATAATTACAGCCCAAGCAGATATTTTCTTTGATTTTAATTCAGCGGTTCAGACTAATATAGCTTCCACAGAGTTTGTCAATGTTTTACCAGTAGAATTGATCAGCTTTAGAGGAGAAAAAACGAAGAATACAATCCTGCTTCAATGGGCAACGGCTAGCGAACTGAATAATTTGGGTTTTGAAATACAGCGTTCAAGTAATGGTGCAGACTGGTTGCCACTTTCATTCAAGAAAGGGCAAGGTAATTCTAATGTGCTGCATCTGTACCAATATGTTGATGTCAAACCTTTACAAGGAACTAACTACTATCGGCTCAAACAAGTAGATGTAGACGGAGCTAATGAGTATTCCAACATCATTACCATTCAATTTGGAAACCGCACAGAAATGATACTGACGCCCAATCCAACAACGGGAATATTGAAAATAGATGGCGTGGATGCTAAAGCTGCTTTAGTGTGGAATGCCCAGGGCTATATTATTAAAGAGTTAGTCATTTCAAACCAAACTATCAATCTATCTGGATTACCTGTAGGTATGTATTTTATTCAAGTAAAGACAGAATCTGGTATTTATTCTGAAAGAATTTTTAAGAAATGAACATTGATGGTAAGAGTTGGAATACTATATGTTTAGTTAAACCAGATAGGAAGACTGACTATTTCTGACGTTTCAGTTTGTTTTAATGTGTCTGTTTCTTTTATAATTTGAAATCTGTGTTACACACATATAACTGTAGATCACTCTCATATCAAATTTTTTCCGTATATTACATTCGATATTTTAATTCTCAATCGTTAAAATCGAACAAAATGAGTTTTTTACCCTTAATTATTCAGCTGGCTAGTGGAGCCTTAGGTGGCAATGCAGCAGCAAAATTGTTGAAAGGATCTTCTTTAGGTACCATTGGTAATTCCATTGCAGGTATTGCTGGAGGCGGTATTGGAGGTCAAGTATTAAGTATGCTCGGAATGGGCGCTACCGCAGCGGCAGCTGGAGGTGGTTTGGGTGTGTCCAGTATCCTTAGTAGTGTGCTAGGGGGAGGTATTGGAGGCGGAATCGTAATGGCTGTAATTGGTATGGTCAAAAAAGCGATGGCAAAGAAAGCGTAACTATTTAGCATTGAATAAGATCGCATTATGCGATCTTATTCTTTTATCCTTCTATATTTTTAATTATGCTCAATCCAAATATTGTCTTCTAAGTTGGCATCAGGAATTCGTCCATTTATATTCAATTCTATTTTTTGAATATCCTGTTTTTGTAAAGGGAGCATGATGTAGTTCTTATTTGTACCCATTAACCAGAAATCCATTTCCTTTTTTAGTGTTATTGGCGCTCCTTTTTTGGGCGTTATGACTAATTCTATTGGTACAAAAAGCCCTCCGGTATTTGTAATATAAACGGCTCCTTCTGCGACATGAGTTAAAGATAAATCTGCATAGTTTTTTTCATAAAACCAGTTTTTCCAAAACCAATCTAAATGGGTTTTTAGCTCATTTTTTGTGCTAGTATTGTAAGAATTAAAAAAGTCATAAGGGGTTGGATGTTTGCCATGCCAATTTTTAATATAAGTCTGTATCGCCATCGTAAATTGTTCTTCTCCTAGATATTCTTTTAAAAACAAATAGGCTAAATAAGGCTTGTTGTAACTTGAATGTCGATAGACCAATCTATTATGCTGATCCTTCGACAAAGTAATTACAGGGACCTCCCGCTCCGTACCGGCAATCTGTAAATAACGCGCCACTCTTGAAGAATGAAAGTCATATTCTTTGTCATAGTTCTTAATGTACTTAGTCGGAAAAATAGTCGCCCATCCTTCATCCATCCATGCATATTTGCGCTCGTTGATGCCCATGTAGAAGGGGAAGTAGGTGTGTGCTATCTCATGGTAAGTTAACCCCATCGTGCCTGCGATTGAGTTTTGAGAGCCATCATTGCACATCATTGGAAACTCCATGCCTGATGGTGCATTGAAGATAGTCATGGCAGGAAAAGGATAGGGAACACCTGGAAAATCCGTTGAGTAATCTATCAATGCTTGTCCAGCTATTTGGGCAACTTGATAATAGTCAGCAGATTCTTTCTCGTAAGAGGCATCTACAAAAGCTTTTCGTCCAGTAACTGGATCAACAGTGACTGACCAGCCATCCCAAAGATGATCTTTGTCCAATGCAAATGCAAAATCTGGCGCATCTTTGGCGGTATAGTGCCAAGTATTTACGGGTTGTTGTTTTGTAATGTGACCCGCTTGTACATCAAATGAATCGATGATGGATACAACTGTATTTGATTTTTTTGCTTTCGCCAAACGGCGTACATATTTGGATTGTAAAACATCAGATGGATTTGCTAAATCTCCAGTTGCCCAAACAACAAAATCTTTGGGTACTGAAATCTTAACATCATAGTCATTAAAGTCACTATAGAATTCCGCAATCCCTAAATAATCAGCTGTATCCCATCCATCCATATCGTCATAAACCGAAACTTTGGGATAGAAATATGCCACAAAATGGCGACCTGCTCCATAATTTCCCGTTCGAACGACATTACCTTCTCTTGCAACGTAAGACCAGTCAACTTCCAGTTTTACAGTAGAGTGGGGGAGGATGGGTTGTGCTAGCTTGACAAATAGATTTGTGCGTACTTGTTTGGCATCTTCTCCCGTATAGGCATGACCATTGACCGTTATCTTTTTAATAGTAACCCCTTCTGTTTGTTTTTCTGGGGGGGTATTATAGTCCGCACAAAGCCCTTTTTTGTAAAAGTTCTGATAAAGCGCAAGGACGATTCGATGCAGCGTGTCGGGGGAATTATTTGTGTAAACGATAACCTCACTACCTTCAAATGCGCCACTCATAGGATCGAGCGATACATCCATTAGATAGGAAGCTTTATTGATCCAATACTTGGCACCTGGGACACCCTCATTGGTTCTATACCCTTTTTTTACAGAAGTCTTAAAGTTGAGGGTTTGGGATAAGGGCGTTTGGGCATATGACAAATGGAAGACCAACCCAAAAAGAACGAGAAATATCTTTTTCATAATTTTATTTTCACAAAAGTAATGAATTATTAGGATAAAAGAAAAGAGCCATTTCTACAAGATAGAAATGGCTCTTAAAAGACTATTAAAAATAATTATTAGTCTGTATAGCTACCGTCTTTAGGTCCTAACTTTCTTGTAGCAATCATGATCAAGTCAATCAATGCCCAAACTCCAAAACCACCTAGGGTTACTAGTTTTAAGATACCTAGTCCAATATAACCTAGGTAAAAACGATCTACGCCCAATCCTCCTAATAAAATAGATAGGATTAAAGCAGTAGTCCAGTTCTTGTCTCCACCACCAGCAGAAGCAGCTTTTCTTTCAGCTTTTTTGATTTTACGGTTGACTTTTCTAAGTTGACGTTTTTGTGTTCTTGTAAGACCTTCAGTTGCTTTCTGAGTAAGTAGATCTTTTTGAAAAGCTTTTAAAACATCTAGTTTAGTTGTTGGCTTTTCCACTTGAATAACAATGGGATCTGCTTTTGGGGCAACCATTGCATGAATAGAAGTAAACCCAATACAAGAAAACAAAAGTGCAAATAATAATTTTTTAAACATGTTGAGACTTTTAGTTAAATCCTACTCTTTTTTGGCTTTTCGGAAACGCCTTTTAAACAGGTGACAAGGTAGTAATTTTTTTGATATATGTTTTATGTTGAACCTAAATAATTTAGGAACTGCCAAAAAATTGCATATTCATAAAGTTTTACTGCCAAAATGGCGTTGATAATCAATGTTTTGTGACATTTTTTCCGTTTCTTTGTGTTGGCATATAGATTGAAGCAAGTATTGGGTACTTCTAACCTTAGTTGGAAAGCAACAGAACTAATTAGGTCGTAAGACCAAAAATTAAAAATACAAAATTATGATAAACACCAATAATATGACCATTAAGACTGGTGAAGCTGTGCAAGCAGCTCAGCAAATTGTCTTAGAGCATGGTCAGCAAGCTATAGAACCGGCCCATCTGATGAAAGGAATTTTCAGAGCGGATGAGCATGTGCCGACTCATTTATTTAGTAAACTAGGTATTCGTGCTAACGTAGTGGAACAAGCGTTGGATAGCATCATTGAATCTTTTCCTAAAGTGAGTGGTGGTAACCCATACTTTTCAAAAAATGCGATTAGTATTTTTCAAAAAGCCAATGATTACCTCAAGGATTTTAATGATGATTATGTGGCCCTAGAGCATTTGATACTCGCTATTTTAGCTGGAAATTCAGGCACTGCTCGAATGCTAAAAGATATGGGTATTAACGAAATGGATCTAAAGGCTGCTGTCCATGACTTGCGCAAAGGAGATAGAGTTACCTCAAAAAATGCAGAGGCCAATTATGATTCTTTGAATAAATATGCCATCAACCTAAATGACCGAGCTCGTCGTGGAAAACTAGATCCCGTTATCGGGCGAGAAGAAGAAATTCGAAGAGTATTACATATTCTCGCAAGACGGACAAAGAATAATCCCATTTTGGTCGGAGAACCCGGTACAGGTAAGACCGCTATCGTCGAAGGCTTGGCTCACCGTATTATATCTGGGGATGTTCCGGAGGATTTGAGAACTAAAGAAATTTATAGTTTGGACATGGGGGCTTTGATAGCTGGCGCCAAATTTCAAGGGGAATTTGAAGAGCGGTTAAAATCAGTGGTCAATGAAGTAGCAAAAGCGGACGGAGAGATTATTTTATTTATTGATGAGATTCACACTTTGATAGGAGCAGGTAAGGGACAAGGGGCAATGGATGCGGCCAATATATTGAAACCTGCTTTAGCGCGGGGTGAACTTCGTACGGTGGGTGCGACCACTTTGGAGGAGTATCAAAAATACTTCGAAAAAGATAAAGCACTCGAACGTCGTTTTCAAAAAGTGATGGTGGATGAGCCTTCAGAGGAAGACGCTATTTCTATATTGAGGGGGCTAAAGGAGCGGTATGAAAATTACCATAAAGTGAGTATCACAGATGATGCCATTGTCGCTTCGGTTCAGCTTTCGCAAAGATATATTACCGATCGCTTCTTACCTGATAAGGCGATAGATCTGATAGATGAAGCGGCTGCTAAGTTGCGGTTAGAAATGAATTCTGTACCAGAGGAATTGGACGAGGTAGAAAGAAAAGTGCGCCAATTATTGATTGAAAAGGCAGCCATGAAAAGGGAACAGGACAAGGATAAATTGAAAAAGATAAATATGGAATTGGCGAATTTGGAGGAAGAGCAAAAAAGTTTGCGTGCCAAATGGGAAGACGAAAGAAACATTGTCCAAAGTATTCAAGATGCCAAAGAGGCTATCGAACAATTAAAATTGGAAGCGATCCAAGCAGAGCGATCTGGTGACTTCAATAAGGCGGCAGAGATAAAATATGGAAAACTACCAGAGCATGAAGCAAGGTTGAAAGACTTATTATTAGAAATGGAAAACCTCCAGAAAAATAATGAACTCTTACTGAAAGATGAAGTGGGAGCAGAGGACATTGCAGAGGTTATTGCAAAATGGACCGGTGTGCCTGTTAAGAAAATGCTCAAAGGGGAACGAGAAAAATTACTATCCTTGGAGAATGAGTTGCACCAAAGAGTAATAGGACAAGAAGAAGCTGTGAAGGCAGTAGCTGACGCGATTAGACGCAGTAGAACTGGGCTTTCTAACGAAAATAGACCCATTGGTTCTTTTTTGTTTATGGGGACAACAGGTGTAGGAAAAACAGAATTGGCGAAAGCACTTGCAGATTACTTATTCAACGATGAGAACCTCATGACTAGAATTGATATGTCAGAGTATCAAGAGCAACATGCAGTTTCTAGATTAGTGGGTGCACCTCCAGGATATGTCGGATATGATGAAGGAGGGCAATTAACAGAAGCTGTCCGTAGAAAACCATATTCTGTGGTGCTGCTAGATGAAATTGAAAAAGCGCATCCAGATGTTTTTAATATCTTGTTGCAGGTCTTAGAAGATGGACGATTGACGGATAATAAAGGAAGAGTCGCCAACTTTAAGAATGTGATAGTCATCATGACTTCTAATATTGGTTCAGACATCATCAGAGATAATTTTGCTAAGTTTACCGAAAAGAATCGCCAAAAGGTCATTGATAATACGAAGACCGAAGTATTTGAAAGATTAAAGCAATCGGTACGTCCAGAATTCTTAAATAGAATTGATGAAGTGTTGATGTTTACGCCTTTGACAAAATCTAATATACGTCAGATAGTTGGGTTGCAATTAAGAGGACTTACGTCAAAATTAGTGAAACAAGACATTGAGTTTACCTACACAGAAGCTGCTGCGGATTGGCTAGGAGAAAAAGGATATCATCCTGAGTTTGGGGCTAGACCGGTAAAACGAGTCATTCAGAAAGAAGTGCTAAATGCATTATCCGTTGAAATGCTAGCAGGTAAAATTCCTCCTAAATCAAAAATCCAAATGGATATCAAAGATGGAAAAATTGTCTTTGAAGTACTAGAGGAATTTGTGGAAACAGCATAGTAAAAAGAAAAAAAGGCTGCTCATTAGAGCGGCCTTTTTTATTAATTCACTCCTCCACACCTAATCGAGCAAACCCACCCTGAAA
>JAJRQS010000344.1 GCA_024280135.1 Bacteroidota bacterium
CCTTTTCACGAACAAAAATCAATCTCCAAAGAACGTACCTTCCAACAAGACACCATCGATGTAAAATACCTCAAATCTAAATTGACACAAATGGTTCACCAAGCAGCCTATGAACTCCGCTCAAAAAAAATATTAGCTGCCAATATTTCCATTAAAATACGATACGCCGATTTTAATACTTATTCCAAACAAAAGAAAATACCTTATACAGCCAACGATAAGCAACTCACGCAATACGCACATGGTCTATTTGAACAACTCTATCAGCGCCGCCAATTGGTTCGGCTCATCGGTGTAAGATTCAGCAATCTTGTACATGGCAATTACCAGATATCTCTATTCGACGACAGCGAAGATGAAATTAATCTACTCCAAGCTCTAGACACTTTGCGTGACAAGTATGGGGCGGGTGTCATTCGGTGGGGCTGAGTTATTTGACACTTATCATTTAAGTTTCGGTATTTAGGTGTAGCGGTTTTATGGTTTTAAGGTATCCTAATTTTTAGGCTGATAAAAGATAAAAGACTAATGGTCAAGGGGTTATAAATTTTTGGCTTTAATTCTCCGAAGAAACTAAATCCTAAAAAAATGACTAGCATCAATAAGCTTTGGTAAGCTATTTTTGACAAAATCAAAAAAGATCAATAACCATAGGTATTTTGACTACCGAAACTTAAGTTATCATATTTACAAGTTTACCCAAAATCAAATATCTTATTATTCTCAGGCATCCCTATTTTAAGGCACTTAGGCTCAACTATTTACCGTTAATTATAAGGAAACACCCTACCTTTACCTACGTGCTATTAATAAATTAGCACAACCATGTCACTCCATATGACCTTTTAAATACCCTCACATGAAATGTATTTCATACTTATTTTTTCTATTTGTTGCCATTCAAGTCAATGCACAGCCTGATTTTTTTGACAATTTTGAAGTCAGCAAAGCCGATAGTTTAAGGGGGCAATTGCGACAAGAACGAACTTGCTATGATGTCTCACACTATGATCTAACAATAGAACTATTAATCGATTCGCAAAAAATTATTGGCAGTAATCAAATAACATATAAAGCAGTAAAGGATTTTCAGAAAATTCAAATCGACTTGTTTAAAAATATGCTTATTGATAGTATTGTTTATAAAGGCAAAGCACTATCCTATAAAAGAGAAGAAGATGCCGTTTTTATTTTCTTTGACACTATTCAGCCGCAAGGCGAGATAAATACCCTCAAAATCTTCTATCATGGTAAACCTATTATTGCCAAAAATCCTCCTTGGGATGGAGGTTTCACTTGGACCAAAGACCCTCAAAAAAATGATTGGATAGTCGTCAACTGCCAAGGTATCGGGGCAAGTCTCTGGTGGCCCAACAAAGACCATCTATCGGACGAACCCGATAGCATGGATATCTCAATCATCACCCCCGACTCCTTGGTTGCCGTTTCAAATGGAAAACGCATCAAGCAAATAAAATTAAAAAATAATCGTCAGCTTTCTCAGTGGCATGTCTCCTACCCTATTAATAATTACAATGTCACTTTAGCGGTTGGGAAATATGCACATTTCAAAGAGTACTACACATCAGGATCTGACTCTTTAGATTTAGATTATTATGTCTTAGAAGCTAATTTGGCGAAAGCAAAAAAGCACTTTAAGATGGTGCCCGAAATGCTTGGTATTTATGAATATTATTTAGATAAATTTCCTTTTTGGGAGGACGGCTACGCACTGGTTGAGACGCCCTCTCTAGGCATGGAACACCAGACGGCTATCAGTTATGGCAACCAATATAAGCGCGGTTATATGGGCAAACGCATTCCTAAAGACATGAATTGGGATTACATTATCGTGCATGAGAGCGCCCATGAATACTGGGGAAATAGCGTGAGCTGTAATGATTTAGCTGAGATGTGGTTACACGAGGGCTTCACGACCTACATGGAAGCCTTGTACGTAGAAAGGAAATTTGGGTATGAACGTTCATTAGAATATTTACAAACACAGAAAGGCTATATTACTAATTCTATGCCGATTCTTGGAAAGCTAGAGGTAAACTTTAGCCATATGGCTTCGACGGATCAATATTACAAAGGCTCTTGGATCTTACATAGCTTGCGTAATGCTATTGGCAATGATTCTATTTGGTTTGGCTTATTAAAATCATACTATCAGGCGTATGCCTTTTCTAATGTTACCAATAAAGAAATGGTTACTTTTGTCAATCAATATACAGGAAAAAATTACAGCCCCTTTTTTGCACAATATTTAGTCTTCTCCGAGCCTCCAAAATTGCTCTATTCTGTCCATAAAAAAAGGTTCAAACTCGTTGTCAGATACAAATGGGACACTGACGTTGCAAATTTTAAAATGCCAATTTTAATGGGACGTAAAGGACAAATGAAACCAGTCATACCCTCATCTGATGAATGGCAAACCGTTTCTTTTCGGAAGTTAAAACCTAAAGATTTTGAGATAGACCAAAGTCGGGCTTATTTTAAGCTAAACCGCGTACGCAAATAAACAGACGGGAAAAGTATTCTATAAGGTGCACGAAGTGCGAAAACTACTTATCTCCTAGCTGAATAAATCTTGAATCTGTAAATGTTTGGATTTCAAGAACTAATCCTGTTTGCGGAAAAGCTGAAAGGTCAATTTCTAATAAACTAGAAACAGACAATTCATAAACCGTTTGCTTGTATAGCTCCTTTCCTTCACTATCCATTATTTGGATAGATTTTAGGTTTACAGGAATCTCATCGAAGTCGATAAATACTTGTTGATTATCGTCACTTTGAAAGACAGCATCTCGAAAAGTAGCTGATGGTATTTCATACCCAAAAGACTCCATAGCGGCAGCCTTCTTTGTTTTAGTTGGAGGATCAATAGCCATTACATTAAATGTGGAAACCATTAAATAAGCTCCAAAAACAAAAGAAATTAATTTCTGCATATAAGTGTAGATTGAGAGTTTTATTCGGTGAACGATGACAAAGGTAATCTATATTCTGATACAAACCAAGTAACAAACCCCAAGAATGCAGTTTATATTCCGAAAATACATAATTTTGGGTACATACAAAGGGCGTATAATTGGAAAGAAAAATCTAATTTGGCAAACACCCAAAAAAAACAAATCTAAGCACAACAGAATATTATTCTGAATAGCAAGATTAATCCTAATGAAATAGAATATTATTTTGAAACACCCTTTAATGTCTTGCACAATATTTCTATTAATACTATTCAGATATGTAAAATACCCATAAGCATAACAAAACGCTTTCATTATTTGTTAACCCCTTGAAAAAAGATCAGCATGAATAAAAATTGGGGGTTAAAACTGGCAGGAATTGTCGTTGGAGCGATTTTAGGACTTCTCTATTATAGCAACTGGGGATGCACTAGTGGCTGCGCAATCCGATCTTCTGCTAAACTAATGGGGCTCTATGGCGGAGTGATGGGCTTCTTAGTTGTGGGATTGTTTGATAAAAAGGAGAAGGAATAACTAGAAGAAGCCTTGGATGAGCTTTTAGACTGATCTATAGGATCCGCTTCGAAGTTCTACGAGCTTTTGAGTCTGAATAGCTAGGAGCTACTTTCAGACTCAAAAGCTCGACACAAAAAAACTTTGAAGCTTTTAGTATAGGTCCCATCAGCTTCAAAGTCCTATGGGCTTTTGAGCCTGATTAGTGGAGTTACCTAACAAAAGCAGCAGCTACACCCCCATCAACATTTAAAATATTTCCTGTGCTTTTTCTTAAATCTATTAAGAAAGAAGCAACAGCTTTTGCAATGTCATCAGGCAAGATTATTTCATTTAGCAGGGTTCTTTTGGCATAGTGTGCTGGTAAGTCTTTGACTTTTATGCCGTATGCTTTGGCACGACCTGCGGCCCATTTCCCTTCCCATATTTTACTGCCCACTATGACCGCATCTGGATTCACAGAATTGACTCTGATCTTATCTGGACCCAATTC
>JAJRQS010000345.1 GCA_024280135.1 Bacteroidota bacterium
ACTTGGTTTATCATGTGGACAAAGAAGTAGTCGAACACTTTTTTAACGAAGTGATCAGGCAAGGACAACTCCAAGAGACCAGCTTTAGAATTAAAAATACTAAAAATGGGTTTCAGTATGTAAAGATTCGAGCCAAGGTCCAAATGTATGATGCTATTGGGGGCATGGCATTGGTCGGTACTTGCCAAGATGTAACGAGTGAAGTCCAAAGTCAATCGGCAATGATTGCACAACACTTCTCCGAGAAGACATCTAAAATTCATCGAGAAATGATGGCTCATCTAGGTTTTAATATCAGAACTAAAATGGGTTCCCTAGTGAGTTTGTTTTATTTGTTTGAAGAAACAGTCGCAACCAAAGAGCAAAGAAATTTACTTGGTGGGATGCGGACTTCTTTTGATGGATTGAACGAAGATTTACATCAATTCTTAAATTCTACAGTAGCTTCCACCAAAGAATTAAAAGCCAATCTTCAAAAAATTCGTTTACGGAATTTCTTAGATGGATTTGTAAAGTTTGTAAAAGCCAAAGAGGCAAATGATTTATTCTTGGATTTATCGGTAGCTGAAAAATTACCCGATTATTTGCTCTTTGATGGAGATAAAGTGCAGCAAGTATTATTAAATGTTATTCATGCTTTTGGGGATACAGCTTCTGCGAATCAAAAACAAATTGCTATTTCAATGACCAGCAAGAAGGAAAAAGGAAACCGCTACACCCTAAAAGTGAAAGTGGAATTTGCAGGTTATTTCCCTTTTGCGCAAGAAGAAGAGATATTACAAGATCCAGAAACTTTTTTGGCGAAAGCAGCCATTGACAAAGAAGAGTACGAAGGGGCAGATACTGATTTAGCCATTGCTGCAAGATTAATCAAAATCATGGATGGGCAATTGGATTTTGAGGGAGATGCGAAAATGACAAGATTTAGCTTTACGATTCCAGTAACAAAAATAAAAGAAGGACAGCAAAACAACAGTTCTCAGCCTCTTTTTGCTTTAAAAATCCTCTTAGTAGAAGACCACATCATCAACCAAATAGCGACTAGAAAAGTTCTAGAAAAATGGGGTGATGTGACCGTGGATATTGCCAAAAACGGAAAAGAAGCCATCGAAAAAGTGGATAATAATCAATATGATTTAGTCTTGATGGATTTACAAATGCCTATTTTGGGTGGAGTACCGGCGACTAGAGTAATCCGCAAATCCGACAATTTGCCAATCATTGCCCTCACTGCTCACGCTTCTGAAGAAGAAAGAAAAAAATGTTTTGACGCAGGAATGAATGACTACATGACTAAGCCTTTTAAACCCAAAGAGCTTTACCAAATCATCAATCATACCATTAGCCGATTAGCAGAAAAAGGAGCTTAAATGATAAATCGAGCATGTAGCAATCTGCGAGCAATCGAACGTAAAAATAAAAGCAACGAACAAAAAAATCATCCGCTTAAATCCGTGAAAATCCGCCTAATCTGTACCGATGACTATCGGTATCCGTGCCTGCCTGCTTGAATCGGCAGAGGCAGGTGCCATCCATGCCTGAACCATGAACCATTCCTCAAAACCGAAAACGACCACAAAGCCCAATGCCCATTCCATCAATACTACTAGGCACCAACTCAAAACTAAGGTCATCACTCACATCGAAATGAGCCAAATGCGCATCCACGAAAGCATCGATCATGCTCAAGCTATAGACCACTCCTGTCCATATCCATGCGACTTGTACATTCTTGTCCATCACTGCTCGTGCTCCATAAACGGCATCATTAGAAAACAACGCAAATTCAGTGTCAATAGTAGTGGGGTCATCATCATATCTAGCTCGATAGGCTGCATCTAGTCTGTTATATTCTTTTTTATTTTTAATAATCATGTAAGAAGCAAACCCAATACCGCCAAGAACGATAGGGACTTTCCAGATTTTTTTATTATAAACTTGTCCCAAGACTGGCACCAAAGGAAGTATCAACGCTCGCTTGGGTACAGGATATAGTGCTTTTATTTTGGGTGGAGGTGGGGGAGGAGTCACTTCTGTCGCAACCGAATCAACTTCCAATGAGTCAGTAACTTGTCCATTCAAAACAGTCATTTGCGCAAGCAAAAAAACAGCAATTAATAATACTAAACGAAACATGAATTATTTTTTGTAAATATTATTATCTCGGTTAACATCCGCCATTCTGTTAGAAGGATCTATTTCTACAGAGACTATTTTTTTGAATTTGGCAGGAATGACAAACTCATATTCTTTTTGTAGAATTGTCCAATCTTTTTGAATATTGGTTTCCATTTCCGTAAGGACATCGCCCGTCTTTTCTCCACGCATTACATCCAAAGGAATATAAAATAATTCCTTATCGCCGTTTTTGTATGTGACCACCACGTCCAATGGCATCGGCATCACGCCCAGTTTTTCAATCTTAATTTTAGTTGTTTTTCGGGACTTCTTTTTAACACTTTTTACAGCAAAGTCAATCGTATGTGTGGTCTGAATCCAATATTCTTGGTACCAGTCTAAGGTTATGCCACTTTGGTCTTCCATCACTTTAAAGAAGTCATCAGGATTAGGATGTTTCCCTTTCCATAAATCAAAATAGGCTAACAATCCTTTGGCTACATTGTCCCGACCGATAACATATTCCAATTGTCGAACCGTTAATTCTCCTTTGGTATAAGCCCCCGTCCAATAGGCCGTATTGGTTAAGTAATGGTCGGCATGCGTGGAAAGAGGTTCTTCCATTCCCGCTTTATTGACCTGAATATATCGACTATAATGAGCCGCAAAAGGGTCCTCTTCATATTGCATACCTCCGAGCAATCCTTTTTTCGCAAGATGATTCATGGTCAAAGTCGAGGCATAAGTGGTGAAGCCTTCATCCATCCACGGATACAATGATTCGTTACTTGCCAACATCATCTGATACCAACTATGCAACTGCTCATGTACGGACACGCCCACCAAACTAGTAATCGGGCGGTGACCCGTTATTAAAGTCGCCAATGGATATTCCATGCCCCCATCTCCCCCTTGAATATACGAATACGTCTTGTATTGATACTGTCCAAAATGCTCATTCATAAAACTAATCGCCTCATCCATGATCGGTGCTAGTTTCTCCCAAGCCTTTGTCTCTTTTCCTTCTTGATAGAAGAAATGTAGAAGCAAACCATCTTTCCGCAAGTATTTTTTATGCACATAATCCCTATCAGCTGCCCACACAAAATCATGTACATTGGGTGCTTTAAAGTGATAGGTGAGTTTGTCTCCTTTCGGCAAATGTAATTTTGCACCTTCTTCTTGATAACCATATCCAACTTCATTTGGATTTTGGAGATAGCCACCTGCTGCTACAATGTATTTCTTATCAATGGTAATCTTTACATCAAAATCTCCCCAAACACCATAAAACTCACGCGCGATATAAGGATCGGGATGCCATCCATCACGGTCATATTCCGCTAATTTGGGATACCATTGTGCCATTGAATAGTCTATGCCTTCCGCATTATTACGACCATTTCGACGAATTTGTATTGGTACTTGCGACAAAAAGTCCATCTCCAATACCACAGAAGAATGCGGTTGTATGGGAGCCGGCAATTTCACTTCTAGGATAGTTCCTTCAATGGTAAAATGAGTAGGTTTGCCATCTATGGTCAGGCTTTTTACTTGCGTAAAACCGATGTCACTATCTTTAAGTTTTTTGAATTTACCCGCTACTCTAGGGTCTGGATCGGGCACATTTTGCATATGCAGGTGCATTTCTGATCCCTTCTGAAAGGCATTCAAAAACAAATGATAATACAGGGTCGTCAACTTATCTGGTGAATTATTAGTGTAGGTTATTTTTTGTTTGCCAGTAAATTGGTGATTAGTGACATCAAAATCTATATCCATTTGATAATCAACATGCTGCTGCCATCGATCTGTTTGAGCTTGCGCAAAAATAGAAACAAAAAGAAAGGCAAGAAAGAACATTTTTTTAAAAATCATCGGGTCTGTTTTTGTTATTGGTAACTAGAAAGCGGGTTAATTTATTGTCATTCCAGTATTTCAACTCCAAAGGTAAGTAAATTTGTGGTTTGTGCTATGCACGTTTATTTGCGCTTCGCGCGTTTATTTGTGCTATGCACGTTTATTTGCGCTTCGCGCGTTTATTTGTGCTATGCACGTTTATTTGTCCTTCGGACGTTTATCAACGCGACACAGGAGCACATAAACGCGACGCCAGGAGCAAAATAAACGCGACGCCAGGAGCACATAAACGCGACGCCAGGAGCACATAAACGCGACGTCAGGAGCAAAATAAACGCGACGCCAGGAGCACATAAACGCGACGCAGGAGCACATCAACGCGACGCAGGAGCACATCAACGCGACGCCAGGAGCACATAAACGCGACGCAGGAGCATAAACGACGCAGGAGCAAATAAACACGATGCAGGAGCAAATAAATTTGTTTCTTGTGGTTTCAATTTTAAAGAACAAAAGCAGAGAACATGAAAGGATACGTATTTCCAGGGCAAGGCGCACAATTTGAAGGCATGGGTAAAGATTGGTATGAGTCTAGCGAAGCAGCCAAAACATTTTTTGAAAATGCGAATGACATATTGGGTTATCGCTTGTCTGAAGTGATGTTTAATGGAACGGCAGAGGAATTGAAAGAAACAAAAATCACGCAACCTGCATTGTTTGTACATGCATTGGCAAGTATTGAATTGGCGCAAGAACCTTTTGCTCCAGATATGGTAGCGGGTCATTCTTTGGGCGAATTTTCGGCATTGGTTGCAGCGAAGGCATTGAGTTTTGAAGATGGATTGAAGCTTGTAAAAGCAAGGGCTTTGGCGATGCAAAAGGCCTGTGAAGTGGAAAAATCAACGATGGCAGC
>JAJRQS010000346.1 GCA_024280135.1 Bacteroidota bacterium
AAAAACGTTCATAAGGGATTCTTTTTCTTGCGAATAAATTTATTAAGAAGGATGACCGATTAGTTCGTTCTGCGGATCGGTTGCGGTGATTTTAGTTGACTGGTTGATTCAGACCAGATAAATATGGAGGGATCTTAACGTTCAATTCCTTTTTTATCTCATTATTCAGCGTTTAATAATTTAATATATGACAAAGTAAATGAATAAATATCACCCGGCCATCTTGCTGAAATGTAATTTCTGTCTAAAGTAAAAAAACCGTGTTTAGTATTAATTAATGTATCTCTGAAAATTGGTTTCTGACCATAAAGAAATTGAGCTCTATCTTTTAGTGCAGATATCACTTCATCTTCAACAGTAACTTCAGGGTAGGTTAGATAATATTTTTTTAACCAAAATTTGGTTAGATTATAAGCTAATAATTCCTGTGACTTGAGTAATGACGTTGTATTATACTCGTAAATTACGGACTTTGAAGTTTCTTTGTTTATGCTTCTTGCTAATAGTATTATACCGTGACAAATTGCTCCTACTTTTTTGTTGTTTTTAAAAAATAGAGGGATGATATTTTGCAATATTGGTGATTCCAAATATTCTTTTACTCCTTTATCATGACCACCAGGTAAATAGATACTATCAAACTTAGTTTCTTTAATGTCATTGTATTTAATGGGATTATTAAACGCTTTGCTTTTCAGCATCAAATCATAAGCAGAAACGGCATCTTTTCTTGCTTTAAGCAAATTTTTAAAAACACCTAATCCTTTTCCTGTAATCATAATTTTGTCTCCTTCCGCCTTTTTCCCTTCTGGAGTTGAAAAAGTTATTTCCAAACCATTTTCAGACAATAATTTCCAAGGAATTGCAACTTCTGTAGGGTCAAATCCATAAGATGGTATAGGTATCAATATTTGTTTATTATTCCTCAATTTATTTTTGCTTACAGGTAACAGAAGTTTGCAAAGATACCCAAAAGTATCTAAAAACCATCAATTCTAAAGCCAAACAAAAGCATCTAAGCTGTTTCTATCACCCGAGCCTCGCTTTCCGATGACATAAATTCTTCCAAACGTATGCAAACACGACCAGAGGGTTTGGAAGTCTTGGAAAAAAACGTTCATAAGGGATTCTTTTTTGCAAAAAAACGTGACCCAAGGATTCAAAAATACATACCTTTGGTTTATCCTTTTCACCTAACCCAATCCCTATGAAAGACATAGATATCGCTAAAAAGGCAAAGCCAAAAAATATCCAAAAAATAGCTGCTATTTTAGGCGTAAAACCTAGTAAATTAAGACCTTATGGCAATCACATTGCCAAATTACCTTTAGACCTCATTGATGATAAGAAAGTCAAGAAATGTAACCTCATTTTGGTTTCGGCGGTCTCCCCCACCCCCGCAGGTGAAGGAAAAACAACTGTATCTATTGGGCTCGCAGAGGGGCTGAATAAAATCGGCAAACAAACTACTGTCGTCCTTAGAGAACCTTCCTTAGGGCCTGTATTTGGCATCAAAGGTGGAGCGACTGGCGGTGGCTATTCCCAAGTCCTGCCGATGGAAGAAATCAATCTTCACTTTACAGGTGATTTTTCCGCTATTGAAAAGGCACACAACTTACTCGCTGCCCTAATTGATAATAATATTCAGCGAAAGACCCGTTCTCTAGATTTAGACCCACGAACCATTGCCTGGAAGCGAGTCATGGATATGAATGATCGTTCGTTGCGAAATATAATAGTTGGGCTAGGCGGTCGCACTTCTGGTGTACCGAGAGAGACGGGGTTTGATATTACGGCAGCATCAGAAATCATGGCAATTTTATGTTTGTCCAAAGACATCATGGACTTAAAAGAAAGAATGGGCAATATCTTTATCGGTTATACTTACGATAAAAAACCCATTTACGCCAGAGATTTGAATGCACAAGGGGCTATGGCTGCGTTGATGAAAGACGCCATCAAACCTAATTTGGTGCAAACCCTAGAAGGCAACCCAGCCATCATTCATGGCGGTCCTTTTGCTAATATTGCACAAGGCACAAATTCCGTTATTGCGACAAAGATGGGCATGAGTCTTTCTGATTATGTGGTAACAGAAGCTGGATTTGGAATGGATTTAGGTGCAGAGAAATTTTTGGACATTAAGTGTCAGTCCGCAGGGCTTTCGCCAAAAGCTTTAGTACTCGTCGCAACCATCCGAGCTCTAAAATATCACGGAGGTGCTTCACTAAAAGAATTAACGAAACCAGACTTAAAAGCCTTGAAAAAAGGATTAGTGAATTTAGACAAGCATTTAGAGACTGCTGAGCATTTTTCTATTACGCCTGTTGTTGCCATCAATAAATTTATCACAGACACTAAGGAAGAAATTGCACTCATCAAAGCACATGTCGAAAAGAAAGGGTACGAAGTATCTGTTTCTGATGGATGGGCCAAGGGAGGAGATGGCACGAAAGACTTGGCACGAAAAGTCGTAAAAGCAGTCAAAAAAACCAAAGGTAAATTTACCCCAATCTATGATTGGAAGTCTCCTATGAGAAAAAAAATAGAAGCGATTGCCCAGAAAGTTTATGGTGCCAAGGATGTTGAATATAGCGCATTGGCCAAACGAAACCTAAAGACAATAACGGCTTTGGGCTTAGACGAATTACCCGTCTGTATCGCCAAAACTCAAAAGTCATTGTCAGATAATGCAAAACTAATCGGTCGCCCAAAAGGCTTTACCATTCATGTCCGTGAAATCGAAATAGCCGCGGGTGCTGGTTTTGTAGTACCTATCACGGGAGCGATGATGCGCATGCCTGGACTACCGACAATTCCGGCTTCGGAAGGAATTGATATTGATGAAAATGGGGAAATCTATGGATTATTTTAGGCTTTCTGCGGTCGCGTTTATGTGCTTCCTGCGGTCGCGTTTATGTGCTCCTGGCGTCGCGTTTATGTGCTCCTGGCGTCGCGTTTATGTGCTCCTGGCGTCGCGTTTATGTGCTCCTGGCGTCGCGTTTATGTGCTCCTGGCGTCG
>JAJRQS010000347.1 GCA_024280135.1 Bacteroidota bacterium
GCTGTCAGTCATTCTATAAACTTCTCTAGCTTAGGAAATGGCCCTTACCATGTCCGACTAGAAGGCGGAAACAAAGAGCCTCTCCAAGGTCAGTTCATCAAGACCACCGAGTAGCTTTTCCCGAAAGGGAATTGTTAATATGAAAAGTCGAATACAACCAAGTTGTATTCGACTTTTTTTTGTTATTAAAGTGATGGATCGGTTCCTCGCTTCCTCGGTTGCTCACTTGAAAAATGGCTACCAATCCTCTACCGAAAGCGTATCGCTTTAATCGGAGAAATTTTATTGACCAAGTAAGAAGGTAAGATTAAACTGACTAAAATCGCTACGACTACCAGTACATTTATCAATAGGATGGCTGGATAATTCATGTCAATCGGTGCATACGTTAAGTAATAATGCTCTTCGTCTAATTTTAGAATATGGGTATATTTTTGCAAATAAGCCAATCCAAAGCCCAAAGCATTTCCTATGAGTAATCCATAAAAAATAATATAAGCCGCTTGGTAAATAAAGACTTTGCGCAAGGACCACCGAGAGGCTCCTAATGCAGAAAGGATGCCGATCATATTTGTTCGTTCCAGAATTAAAATAAGTAACGAAGTAATCATGTTCACAATAGACACGACCAACATCAAGATTAAAATGACATTTTCATTTATGCTTTGAAGCTTCAGCCATTCAAAAATAGCGGAGAATTTATTTTCAATCGTTTGCGCATACAAATTATTGGGGAGTACTTCATAATATAAATGCTCTTGCAATAATTGCAAATCATCCAAATCATCGACATAAATTTCTAAAGTACTGACCTCATTTGGTTTCCAATGCAGCAAGTCTTGCAGCTTTTTGAGATCAACCAATGCAACTTTTTTGTCAAATTCTTCCATGCCCGTCTTATAGAGTCCACTAATCTGAAACCGTTTGCGCAATTGCTTCCCGGATTTGACAAAATAGATAATCATTTTGTCTCCTACTTTTAGTTGGGTTCGACGGGCGGTTTGGACGGACAGCAGGATGTCTTCTGACATCGAATCTGTAATGGCGGGTAGCTTTCCTTCTTTGAGATAAGGCGCCATATACTGCCAATCATAGTCTGATCCAACACCTTTCAATACAATCCCTTCGATGGATTTTTTGGTTCGAATAATCCCTGGTTTATAGATGGTTCCAAACACACCTTTAATGCCTCCTTTGGATTGAACTTCACCCATTTCATCATTCATCACAGAAACTTGGTCTATATCCAGTAGTTTTAGTTTTAAGGAATCTGAAACCTCCATGGGCACTTCATCCAAAAAACGCCTGGCACCAATATCCGTTACATGTACATGTCCCCAGAAATCAAACATTCGATGCGAAATCTCTCGCTTAAATCCTCCAATCATCGCAGACGCCAATATCATCACTGTAATACTGATGGCGACTGTAAAAGTCGCAATACGTACGATTATCCTCGAGAACGAAGCGTTTTTCGAGAAGGCGATGCGTTTGGCGATATAGTGTGAAAAATTCATTTTTTGCGCAAGCTAAGCCACAAAGCTAACAAGAAACTATTGAACTTTCCCTTTTAAGTTCTAAAACTTGTAAACTTTGGAAAGTCCAAGCGAATAAGCTACTTTTGTGCTACGTTTAACAGGACTAAACCAAATTATGAATTTTTTAGAAGAATTACAATGGCGTGGATTGATTCATGACCAGACTCCGGGCATAGCATCAGAACTAGCGGAAGGGATGAAATTGGGATATATTGGATTCGACCCGACCGCTCCTTCCATGACCATCGGCAACTATGTCCAAATCATGCTGCTTACCTTTTTTCAGAAATCTGGACATAAGCCTGTCATCTTGATGGGTGGAGCGACTGGACGTATTGGAGATCCTTCCGGAAAAGACCAAGAACGTACTTTGAAATCTTATGAAGAACTCGATAGTAATCTGGCTCATCAACAACGGCAATTAGCTCAATTTTTGAACTTTAAGGATGGGGAGAATAAAGCGGTTATTGTTAATAATCTAGACTTCTATAAGGACATGAATGTCTTAGATTTTCTGCGTGATGTAGGAAAGAACCTCACCATTAATTACATGATGTCTAAAGATTCGGTCAAAAATAGAATTGAACGGGGGCTTTCTTTTACCGAGTTTAGTTATCAATTATTACAAGGCTATGATTTTGCGAAGTTGTACAAGGATATTGGATGTACGATTGAGATGGGTGGCTCGGATCAATTTGGCAATATTACGGCAGGTATTGAAATGACCCGAAAGTTGCACAGTGCCAAAGTATTTGCGGTAACGACTCCTTTGCTAACCAAATCCGATGGTTCAAAATTTGGTAAATCTGAAGGAGGTAATATTTGGTTAGATCCCAAATTGACCTCTCCTTTTAAATTTTATCAATTTTGGATCAATGCAAATGATTCAGACTTACCCAAGTACTATAGGTACTTTAGCTTGCGCACAAAAGAAGATATCCTTGCTTTAGAAAGGGAGCATAAGGAAGATCCCCAAACCTTAAAAAGATTATTGGCAGAAGAATTAACCGTTAGAATTCATTCGCAAGAAGATTATGATTCGGTCTTGAAAGTAACTCAATTATTGTTTAATCGAAAGGCTTCTAAAGAACAGCTTGAAGGTTTGGCAGAGATGGATCTGGCGGTAATTAGTGAAGAGATACCCAGTTTTAATTTGGCGAAAGCTGATCTAGAATCAGGAATGAATATAGTCGATCTCCTTTCGGAAAAAACAACCATTTTATCTTCTAAAAGCGAAGCGAGAAGAGCCATAAAAGGCAATGCTATTGCCGTGAATAAAGAAAAGGTGACAGTTGATACCCTGCAAATGACCAAGCAACATTTGTTGCACGATCGGTACATCATGGTTGAAAATGGTAAGAAGAACAAATTCATGATAGTATTAACCTAATACCGAAATAATGGCTAAGTTTTATCAAAAGAATAATTTGCAGTTAGGGATTGCAATAAGTTTAATCTTATCAATGTCGGTGTACTTTATCCTGACAAGTCTTTATGCACTGCTTGCGCAAAAAGGAATGGTTCATAATAACCTCAGCTCTTCTTTTAGTGAAAGAACGATTGGTTTGTTAGCGATAGCGGTCAATGTGATTCCGATGCGATACTACCAAAAGCATAGAATTTGGGGTCGGACTATGCAAGGTGTCACTATCGCTATGGCATTATTATCTATTATTTGGATGATTTTTTATTTGCCTGGAATGTTAGGCGTTTAATTTAATTTAACACTACCATGTCCAAAAGAATATACTTAGACCATGCAGCGACGACCCCTTTAGCGCCCGAAGTGGTTCAGTTAATGACGGATATTTGGACGCATGATTTTGGCAATCCTTCTTCTATCTATGCAGAAGGACGCAAAGCAAGAATGATTATTGAGGGAGCTAGAAAGGAGGTGGCCAATGCGATCAATGCATCTTTGGGCGAAGTGTTTTTTACGTCTTGTGCGACAGAAGCCAATAATATGGCGATCAAAAATGCAGTAAGGGATCTGGGTGTAGAATTAATTATTTCTTCACCAACGGAGCACCACAGTGTACTGCATACGCTAAAAAGTTTGGAAAGAGATACTGCAGTAAAGATTGTATTTTTGGATGTTGACCCTTTCGGGCAAATAGATCTAAATCAATTAAAAATAGTATTAGAATCCTCTAACAGAAAAACATTGATTTCTTTAATGTTTGTGAATAACGAATTAGGAACTATCCATCCGATTCAGGCCATAGCAGAGCTTGCAAAAGAACATAATGCCTTATTTCATACAGATGCAGTCCAAGCATTGGGTAGCTATGAAATAGATGTACAAAACACCCCTATTTCTTTTTTAACTTGTTCTGCCCATAAATTTAATGGCCCCAAAGGTGTTGGCTTTATCTATATCAATGGCGATAACATCGTCAAGCCGTTGATAGATGGAGGTGCCCAAGAACGAAACATGAGAGGGGGTACAGAAAATACAGCCCAAATAGCAGGATTAGCAATGGCTCTAAAACTAGCGTTAGACAATAGGGTAGAGCGGATGCAACACATTCTCTCTCTCAGAGACTATTTGATTGGGCAATTAAAATTAAAAATTAAAGACATTCAATTTCACAATAATTACGAAGGAGAAAGCCACCCCAAAATCATCAATTTTTCTATTCCTTCTACACCCAAAACAGAATTACTTCTTTTTAATTTAGACATCAATGGCATTTGCGCAAGTGGAGGAAGTGCTTGTAGCTCTGGGGTAGAGTCAGCTTCACACGTATTAGAAGCTATAGGCTTGTCAGAAGAAAGAAGAGCCATTCGAATCTCTTTATCTCACTTGAACTTGCCAGAAGAATTGGACATTTTTGTAGATGTTTTGGAAAAGCATTTGTAGTCATTACTTTTTACGAGCCGCATCAATATAAACTTTAGTCTTAGCCACTGCACGGGTATAAAC
>JAJRQS010000348.1 GCA_024280135.1 Bacteroidota bacterium
AGCCTTTCTATAATTTAAAACGATAGTAAACATAAGGCAAATATTTCAAAAACATGCCCTATTCGCTACCTTTAAAAATAAAATCTAGCTATTGGTTACGAAGATAGATAGATAGATGCAAGTTTTTCATCATATACTTTTTTAAAACTTAAGGATTTTTTTAGCGGATTTCATGTCCCATTGTCTGAACTGACTCCTGACGCAAAATGAATTTTGTTATTTTTTAAAAGAACCCCACCATAGGGCCCCTTGTTAAAGAGCCCCATATGGTAACAAATTCATTTTACTGCTCTTTCGTGCCTAGTAAATAAAAATTATTAAAACTATAAAACTCTACAAATAAAAAAATACAAAATCATACTCACCTAACAATCATGCACTTATACAACAACATAATCCACTTACACAATAAATCAATCTACAAAGTACGTATTTTGTGTTTTTATTCTATTCTACTAGATAGTATCTTTGTCACATGATTAAAAGTAATCATAAATCATACTCAACTTTGCTATTTTTTGTGGGGTAAGTTGGGATGAACGATGCTATTAAAAGCCTGTCTATATCACATTGATAGACGGGCTTTTATTTGGCAAAATCTACAATTCTATTTGACTCCTTAAAATATCGTCTAAAGTCTCCGCTCGGCGTATCAAAAAATCATCCCCCTGATATACCATTACTTCCGCAGGGCGCACTCTACTATTATAATTAGAGGCCATCATAAATCCATAAGCCCCTGCATTCTGAAAAGCTAAAATATCTCCTTCTTTTATTTCTCCTATTTGCCGATCTACTCCAAAGGTGTCTGTCTCACAGATATATCCTACTATGGTATAAATTCGTTTTTTTCCGTAAGGGTTGTTCAAATTCACAATGTGGTGGTAAGCATCATAAAACATCGGTCGTATCAGGTGATTCAAACCCGAGTTTACGCCCGCAAAAACAGCCGCAGTTGTTTGTTTTACGACATTCGTTTGCACTAAAAAAGTCCCTGCCTCACTGACCAAATACTTACCTGGCTCAAACATCAATGTCAACTCCTTACCATATTCTTCACAGAAGGTGTTAAATCGTTTTGATAATTTTTGACCGAGTTGCTCTATATCCGTTTCAATATCCCCTTCTTTGTAGGCCACTTTAAAACCGCTCCCGAAATCTATGTAGGACAATTTTTTAAATTCCTTGGCGATATTAAATAATATTTCCGTTGCCGAAAGGAAAACATCTGTATCCAATATGTCAGAACCTGTGTGAATATGGACACCTTCTACTTGTACGTTTAATTGCTTAACGATTCTCAATAAATGGGGCAACTGGTGTACAGAAATGCCAAATTTAGAATTGATGTGCCCCACAGAAATTTTCCGATTTCCACCCGCAAAAACATGTGGATTAAAACGCAAACATACTGGCGTCTTGGGAAACCGTTCCGAAAATTGCTCTAGCATCGGAATCGAATCAATATTAATCCGAACTCCTTTTTTTTGCGCAAGCACCATCTCCTCAAAAGAAACAGAGCTCGGTGTATAAATAATTTCTGCTGGCGCAAAACCTGCCCTCAACCCCAATTCTACCTCATTCAACGAAACACAATCCAACCCAGCACCCAGTTTTTTCACAAACTTTAAAATATTAATATTAGACAAAGCCTTGACTGCATAATTAATACTTAACTGGGGCACAGAAAATGCGCCTGTCATCCGCTTATATTGACGCTCAATGATGTCCGCATCATACACGTATAAAGGCGAACCATAATTCTTCACTATATCTAATGGGTTCACATTTTGCGAAAGCCGATACCCCTCTTCTTTTAACTGCATTGCTAATCATTTATTTCAGTCAAATGTGCGGATTTAATACGGCACTTCCAAATTTAGTTGGACTTCGTTTGAAGAAATTTTGAAGAATCACAACCTATAAACGCGACCCTGACAGGCATCGGGGATGGTCATACCGACAAAAAAGCAGTCAAAACACCCCAATACTGTCATTATTACAAATAAAAACACGTCAAAATCTGTCAAAAAGGCAGAAATCTGCGTTGGCACACCAATTGATGACTAAGCAAGTAGAACAAAATTGTCAACAAACATAAAAACTATATAAAATGGGTAAAATTATTGGAATTGACCTAGGTACAACTAACTCTTGCGTAGCCGTAATGGAAGGAAATGAATCTACTGTCATCCCGAATGATGAAGGAGCAAGAACGACTCCTTCTGTTGTTGCTTTCTTAGAAGGTGGTGAACGTAAAGTAGGTGCGCCTGCCAAACGTCAAGCCATCACTAACTCACAGAAAACGCTTGCGTCAGTCAAACGGTTCATGGGTCTAAGATACAGTGAGGTAAGCAACGAGATTAAACAAGCACCTTTCAAGGTTGTCAAAGGGGCTAACGACACCATCCGTATTGAAATAGATGGTAAGCAATACACGCCGCAGGAAATTTCGGCGATGGTCTTGCAAAAACTAAAGAAGAGTGCAGAAGATTTCTTAGGCACTACTGTCACGGAAGCGGTCATCACCGTTCCTGCATACTTCAATGACTCTCAACGTCAAGCGACAAGAGAAGCTGGTGAAATCGCAGGACTTAAAGTAAGTCGTATCATCAATGAGCCTACAGCAGCAGCATTGGCTTATGGTCTGTCTGGTGAAAAGAAAGACAAAACTATTGCTGTTTTTGATTTAGGGGGTGGTACTTTTGACATCTCTATCCTAGAATTAAGTGATGACGGTGTATTTGAAGTAAAATCAACCAATGGAGACACCCACTTAGGGGGTGATGATTTTGATGCAGCTATCATTGATTTCCTTGCGGAAGAATTTATGAAGCAAGAAAATATGGACTTGCGTAAAGACCCTATGGCTTTGCAACGGCTGAAAGAAGCTGCTGAAAAAGCAAAAATCGAATTATCAACAGCGACTTCTTCTGAAATCAATTTGCCTTACGTAACGGCTGCTGATGGCGTACCCAAGCACTTGGTTCAGAAATTGACTAGAGCGCAATTTGACAAATTAACACATGACCTTGTTGCGAGAAGTTTAAAGCCTTGCGAAAAAGCTATCAAGGATGCGAAGATTTCTAAAAGTGAAATAGATGAGGTCATCTTAGTCGGTGGTTCGACACGTATTCCGGCTATCCAAGAAGCTGTAGAAAAATTCTTTGGGAAGAAGCCTCATAAAGGAGTAAACCCTGATGAAGTAGTTGCCTTAGGTGCAGCGATTCAAGGGGGTGTATTGACTGGAGATGTAAAAGATGTATTACTTCTTGATGTGACACCATTGTCTATGGGTATCGAAACCATGAACAATATCTATGATGTAGTGATTGAAGCGAATACGGCAATCCCCACAAAGAAGACCAAGACCTACTCTACTGCCATGGATAATCAACCTTCTGTAGAAATTCATATTCTACAAGGTGAGCGTAAAATGGCCAGAGACAATAGATCAGTTGGACGCTTTATCTTAGATGGTATTCCACCAGCAAGACGAGGTGTACCGCAGATTGAAGTGACTTTTGACATGGATGCTAACGGCATATTGAGCGTAAGCGCTAAAGATACTTCTACTGGTAAAGAACAAAGTATCAGAATCGAAGGCTCAACTGGGCTGTCAGATGATGAAATCGCTAAGATGAAGGCAGATGCTGAAGCACATGCTGAAGAGGACAAAATGGCTAGAGAGAAAGCTGAAAAAGTCAACCAAGCGGACGGCTTGATTTTCCAAACGGAAAAACAGCTAGAAGAATTTGGAGACAAGATTCCTGCGGAAAAGAAAGCTGACATTGATGCTGCTCTTGCAGAGTTAAAAACAGCTCACCAAGCTCAAGATGTTGCGCAGATTGATGCGGCAGTAACCAAAATGAATGACGTTTGGATGGCTGCAAGCCAAGACATTGCAAATGCACAACAAGCTGCAGGTGGCGATGCCGCTCAAGGCCCTCAAGATGCTGCTGGAGATAATGACGATGCTGTAGAAGATGTCGAATTCGAAGAAGTCGAAAGCTAGAATTGTTGTTAAGAACTTTTGATAAGAGCCACTCTGCAAAGAGTGGCTCTTTTTTTGTTTCATTTATCAAAGAAACACCCTCGATTGTATAACTAACTTCTGAGACGAAAAGCTGGAAAAGTTAGATCCATGTTTTATTTGTCCACTCGATTCCTCGCAGCTGCCTGGCTTCAGACAGGCTTGCTGCATTTCCTCGGTTCTTCAATTATTCACCACAGATTACTCAGATTTACATAGATTTAGACTCAAAAGCCCACAGCGACTTTGAAGCTAAAAAAATGTTCGTCGCTTCTATTTTATTTTTACGTTCGGTTCCTCGATTCCTCAATTAAACGATTGCCCAACTTACTGCTTAATACCGACCCAATCGATGCCTCCAAAATCATCAAA
>JAJRQS010000349.1 GCA_024280135.1 Bacteroidota bacterium
ACCGACGTTTGATTAGCAACTAGCCCAATTTTCTTGCCTTTAAGTTTAGAGATGTACAGATCCATTCGCTCCGCACCCATGACGATGGATTGTTTTTCTGGAGGCTTAATGGGTGCGTCTTTGTGGCTAGTAGATTCTACTACTTGACCATTGGCGCAAGCAAGAAAGAAAATGGATGCGAGGAGGTAAATTTTTATTGGCAACATGGATTTAGTTTATTTGAACCTGCAATTTAGGGTGTTTTAGTGGATTTCTTATAGTTTTACTAGAGCTTTTGCCAAGAGGGTGCGATTTGTTGAAGTAATGACTCTTTTCATAGTTTTAGGGTGCGTATAGTGTATTCAGAAAGACTTCTCATAAACAACAATTTGTACAAAGAAATAACTAGATAAAAACTTAGCCCTTCTCAAAAAAAAATCCTAACTTGTGACCTGATTTTAAGTGATAAAAACCCAAACTCATGGTAAAGGCAAGAAAAAAAAGGAATAAGTTCAAGAAAGTAAAAAAAACGAACACCAATCCTGCCCAGTATAAGGAAATGGACGCTAGAGATAGTAAGAAGTTTTTCACAGTAGCCCTAGTTATTACGGCAATAGCGTTGATTTTGGTCTATTGGTGGGTTCGATAGTGATAAAGTATCGAAAGCTTGATATTGCTACTTGGCATAGACAAGATGCTTACCATTTCTTTAAGGATTATGACGATCCATTTTTTAGCATTACGGCAGAAGTAGAAGTGACTCATTTAGTGCAAACTTGCAAAAAGGAAAGGCGTTCTTTCTTTTTGAATATGCTCTTTCACATTCATCAAGTTGTTAATAGGATCGAAGCTTTTCGCTATCGAATAGTAGGAGAAGAGGTTTATATTTATGAAGCCGTTTTGGCAGGTTCCACTGTCTTAAAACCCAATAAAGCCTTTTGTTTTGCCTATTTTCAAAATTTTGAAACGGCTGCTGAATTTGAAAAAGCAGGGCAAGAAGTCATAGCCAAAGCAACCTCTCAAGAGACACTGACAGATAGAGACGAAGAGCTATATTTGATTCATTATTCAAGTGTTCCCTGGATTTCCTTCAAAGGCATTAAACATCCAAGAAACTTCAAAACCCAAGATTCTATACCCAAAATAATTTTTGGGAAATATTTTGAGCAAAATGGAAAAATGATGATTCCTATTTCTGTGGATGTACACCATGCTTTGATGGATGGCTATGATGTAGGGCAATTCTTCAATTTACTTGCTGAAAGTGTTCATTGATACTAGCATTAGGTTGCCCAATAGTTCTTTCCTTGTTGGTACCTTATTTTGTGTGTAACATAACAGTAACTTTTGACACCCTTTTTTTTAATGGGAGTGGGGATTTTTAATAAAGAAGACAACTATTGTTTTGCGATAAAATATTAAAATCTGTACACACCATTATTATTTTTACCGAGCCCTAACTTATTTTGTTATATCTTTGAGTTGTCTTTACCGTTGAAGACATAGACTTGGTTTTGGTTTGGCATTTTGGATGCTGAAACCCAAAGTCAATTGATAAAAATAAGATTGAAATGCAGAAAGGAAAAACACCCAATCATAAAGGTACTAAAGTACAATTAAAAGACATCGCTAATACGATTAGAGGGCTGGCAATGGACGCAATAGGAGCAGCCAATACAGGTCATCCTGGACTTCCTCTTGGCATGGCTGACGTGGCTACAGTGCTGTGGTCTGATTTCTTAAAGCACAATCCTAAGATGCCCAATTGGGTGGATAGAGATCGGTTTGTTTTGTCTGGTGGACATGGTAGTATGTTGATTTACAGTTTGTTGCATTTATATGGTTATCCCATGACCTTGAAAGAAATTAAAAACTTTAGACAATGGGAAAGCAAGACTCCAGGACATCCAGAAAATTTTGAAACAGTAGGTATCGAAACAACTACGGGCCCCTTGGGTCAAGGGATTGCAAATGCCGTAGGTTTTGCCCTTGCGGAAAAATCATTGGGTGCGCGCTATAATAAAGCAGGTGCAAAAATAGTCGATCATTGGACGTATGTGATGGCAGGGGATGGAGATTTGGAAGAAGGTGTTTCGCACGAATCTTGTAGTTTTGCTGGGCATAATCAACTCGGAAAATTGGTTTTGTTTTACGACAGTAATAACATTACCATTGACGGGCCTACTGCTTTGTCTTTTTCGGAAGATACGCAAAAGAGATTTGAGGCGTATGGCTGGCATGTACAAGAAATTGACGGTCATAATTATAGCCAGATTTCTAAAGCCATTAAAGCAGCCAAGAAAAATACGAGCCAACCTTCCTTGATTATTTGTAAAACGATTATCGGTTTTGGGAGCCCCAATAGAGGAGGTACAGCAAAAGCACATGGCGAACCTTTTCCAGAAGCTGAAATTCAATTGACCAAAACGAATTTAGGTTTGCCTCCTAAAAAGAAATTCTTTGTACCGAGTGATGTTTCGAAAGTAAAGAAAAAAGTCATTGAAACGGGAAAGAAAGAAACAGCCAAATGGACAAAGAAAATGGCTGCACATCGTAAAAAATATACCCAACTCAACAAAGAATTTAAGCAAATTCTAAAAGGACATATCCCAGCAGAAGCATTAAAAATTCCTGCTTTTTCTCCCGAAAAAGCAATGGCAACTAGAGCATCGTCTGGCGCTGTTCTAAATTATATAGCACCCTTGATTCCTAGTCTAATAGGTGGGTCAGCAGATTTATCTCCTTCTAATAAAACTTTTCCGAAAGGGGAAACGGCTTTCTCTCCAACGAATCCGAAAGGTCGATATATCCACTATGGCGTAAGAGAATTTGGGATGGCAGGTATCATGAATGGCTTGGCATTGCATGGGGGCATGATTCCGTATGGCGGGACCTTTTTTGTCTTTACGGACTATATGAGATCGGCGATGCGGATGGCTGCTTTAATGAAACTACAAGTGATTTATGTTTTGACACATGACTCGATTGGATTGGGTGAGGACGGGCCTACGCATCAACCCATTGAGCAATTAGCTTCTTTCAGAGCAATGCCCAATATCGCAGTGATTCGCCCAAGCGATGCTAATGAAGTGGCTGAAGCGTGGAAAATGGCTTTAAAGAATACAGATAGACCTACTTGTTTGGTGCTTTCAAGGCAGAGCTTACCGACTTATAATAGAAGAGCCTTGAAATATGCATCCGCCAAAGAAGCTCAAAAAGGAGGTTATGTTTTGACGGAGGACAAAGGGTACAAAAGCATCATCATAGCGACGGGTTCGGAAGTGGAGATAGCCCTTGCGGCCAAAAGCATACTCAATAAGAAAGGCAAAAAAGTAAGCGTGGTTTCGATGCCTTCGGTCGATGCATTTGAAAGACAAACCCCTGCTTATCGAGAGAAAGTACTTCCTTCAAAGATACGCAATCGAGTAGCCGTAGAAGCCGGTGCATCTTTGTCTTGGTATAAGTATGTGGGTATCGATGGAAAGGTGGTCGGGTTAGATCGTTTTGGGGCATCTGCTCCCATAAAGACCTTGTATCAAAAATTGGGTATCACACCAGAGGCGGTCGTCCAGGCTGTTTTGGGAAAGTAATATTAAAAATTCCAATCAAAGATTTTTAAATGAAAAAAAATAAAAAAATAGCGCCTTCTTTGCTCTCGGCAGATTTTGGAAATCTAGAAAGAGATATAAAGATGTTGGAAGCTGCGGGAGCGGATATTTTGCATTTTGATGTGATGGATGGGCAGTTTGTGCCTAATATTAGCATTGGTATTCCAGTATTGAAAGCAGTTAAGAGACTTGCAACCATTCCCATTGATGTGCACCTGATGATAGAAAGACCAGGGGAAATGGTGGATGCTTTTATTGACGCAGGAGCTGATTATGTCACCATTCATGTAGAAGCAGAGCGGCATATCCATAAGGTCATCCAACAGATAAAAGCAAAAGGTGCAAAAGCTGGATTAGCGCTTAATCCGGGTACGCCTTTATCAGCCTTAAATGGAATTATTC
>JAJRQS010000350.1 GCA_024280135.1 Bacteroidota bacterium
GGTGATGTTACATTGCCAGCAAATGTAGAAATGGTAATGCCTGGAGATAATGTTACTTTAGAAGTTAAATTGATTAACTCTATTGCAATGGAAAAAGGATTGCGTTTTGCAATTCGTGAAGGTGGCCGTACAGTAGGTGCAGGTCAAGTTACTGAAATATTGGATTAAGAATAACTTACTATAGTAAGTGATGCATAAAATTAAACACCTTGTTTTTAGGTGTTTAATTTTTGCATTTTTATTCAGTTGATTCTTACGGGTGTGGCTCAATTGGTAGAGCGACGGTCTCCAAAACCGTAGGTTGGGGGTTCGAGTCCCTCCACCCGTGCAAAAAAAAAGTTATGGAAAAATTAATTGCAGTGCTGAAAGAAAGTTATGAAGAGCTTACGCAACATGTAACTTGGCCTTCTTGGGAAAGCCTTCAAGCTAGTACAATTGTTGTTCTTGTTGCAACAGTCATTATTACATCTTTAGTTTTTTTCATGGACCTGGGTTCTAAGACCTTGATGGACTTTGTATATGGGTTAAATGGTGCTAAATAATAATGGAAGAGCAAAGCAAAGCAAAAACGAGCTGGTATACTTTACGTGTAATCAGCGGTAAAGAAAAGAAAATTAAAGAGCGCTTGGAGCTTGAAATCAGTAGATCTGGTTGGGAAGATGTGGTAACCAAAATTTTAGTACCTACCGAAAAGGTCTATAAGATCAGAAAAGGCAAAAAAGTGATTCAAGAAAGAAATATTCTACCGGGTTACATTTTAGTCGAAGCAGTAGATGGAAGGTTTTCAGGTGCAATAGTGAGAGGACTAACGAGTCTTCCGAATATCATTAATTTTCTAGGTGGAGCGAATCCGACACCAATGAAAGACTCTGATGCGAATAGACTACTTGGAAAAGTCGATGAATCTCAAGATAACATAGAGGCACTTATTGAACCGTTTATCGTGGGAGAAACACTAAAGGTCATCGATGGAGCATTCAAAGGCTTTGTTGGGGAGGTTCAAGAAATTAATGAAGAGAAAAAGAAATTAAAAGTAATTGTTAAGATTTTTGGACGTGGAACTGAAGTTGAAGTAAGTTTTGTCCAAGTTGAAAAACAATCCTAGTATTATTGGGTTAACGTGTAGTTGATACCAAAACATAAACCATTCCATTGTTGCTCTACTTGTAGGGGCGCTTCTCAAATAATGGAATACTGAAAAAAAGAAGAAATGGCAAAAGTAGTTGAAGCTTTTATCAAATTACAAGTAAAGGGGGGACAAGCGAATCCTGCCCCTCCGATTGGTCCTGCTCTTGGTGGTAAGGGTGTTAATATCATGGAGTTCTGTAAGCGTTTTAACGGTAGAACTCAAGATCAACAAGGTAAAATTTTACCGGTTGTTATATCGGTATATAAAGATAAGTCATTTGACTTTATCATCAAAACACCTCCAGCAGCAGTGCAATTGAAAGAAGCTGCTAAAGTAAAAAAAGGATCCGCTGAATCTAATCGACTTAAAGTTGGTACAGTCACTTGGGATCAAGTCAGAACGATTGCCGAAGGCAAAATGGTTGACATGAATGCTTTTAAAGTAGAGTCTGCTATGAAAATGTTAGCAGGTACTGCAAGAAGTATTGGACTAAAAATAACAGGAACGCCTCCTTGGGAAGCGTAAATGTTGTTTTTAGAGGAAGTTTCACCTCTATATGTTTGAAACGTTATTACCTCAATTTTTAATTTAAACTAATGGGAAAAATCTCAAAGAAAAGAAAAGCCGCAGAAAAAAATACGACTTGACTACTCTATACAGCATCCATGATGCGATGAAGATGGTTAGGGAGTTAAGTACTGCTAAATTTGATGGCTCTGTTGATTTACATGTCCACCTGAGTGTAGATCCAAAAAAACCAGATCAAGGTATTAGAAGTACTGTTGTTTTACCACACGGTACAGGAAAGAACAAAACGGTCTTAGTACTTTGTACGCCAGACAAAGAAGCTGAAGCTAAAGAAGCTGGAGCTGATTATGTCGGACTAGACGACTTAGTTCAAAAAATTCAAGGTGGATGGACTGATGTTGATGTAATAATAGCTACACCAAACGTAATGGCGAAAGTCGGTCGTATCGGTCGTATTCTAGGACCTCGTGGTCTGATGCCTAATCCAAAGACTGGAACGGTAACAATGGATGTCGGTAAAGCAGTCAATGACGTAAAAGGGGGTAAAATCGCATTCCGTGTTGACAAATTTGGAATCATTCATTCTCCAATTGGTAAAGTGTCTTTTGATGGAAAGAAGTTAGCAGAAAATGCAATGGAGCTTTTAACTACATTGAAAAAGCTAAAGCCTTCTTCTGTAAAGGGTGATTATATGAAATCTATCTACGTTGCTCCTACGATGGGACCAGCAGTGAAGATCGACACACACTCTATTTAAAAGACGCTTAAAATTAATTAAAAATGAAAAGAGAGTTAAAAGCACAGATAATAGAGCAGCTAAGGGAAAAAATTTCAGGCGCTACTAACTTTTATCTAACAGATACATCTTCTATAACCGTAGAAGACATAAATAAATTTCGGGGCCTTTGTTATGACAAAGGCGTATCGATGCAAGTAGTAAAAAATACGCTACTGACTAAAGCATTAGAACCTTTAATTGCAGATGGAAATGAACTCTACAAGGATTTGTTGCCATCTCTTAAAGGGCCTACTTCTTTAATGATTTCCGATAACCCAAAAGCTCCAGCTGAGATAATCAAGGAGTTTAGAGGGGATAAGGAAAGACCTATATTAAAAGCTGCATACATTGATTCTTCTATTTACATTGGAGACGACCAGCTAGAAGGTTTATCAAAGATCAAATCCAAAGAGGAATTGGTTGGCGAAATTATCGGCCTTCTACAATCGCCTGCTAAGAATGTAATTAGTAGTTTGAAATCAGCTGGATCAACATTATCCGGTTTGATGAAAGCATTGGAAGAGCGTGCAGCTTCCTAAATTTGGCTTCTAAGTTCATCGCACATTTGTGTACATAAAAAAAAGTAAATAATGGCAGATTTGAAAGATTTTGCAGAAAAATTAGTTAACCTAACTGTTAAAGAAGTTAGCGAGTTAGCTGAAATTCTAAAAGAAGAGTACGGTATTGAGCCAGCTGCTGCGGCAGTTGCAGTAGCTGCTCCAGCTGGAGGTGGCGGAGGTGCTGCTGAAGAAAACACAGAGTTTGATGTTGTTTTGACTGAAGCAGGTTCTTCTAAACTACAAGTAATTAAAGCAGTTAAGACAGCTTTGGGACTAGGTCTTAAGGATGCTAAAGGACTTGTCGATGGTGCTCCAGCCAAATTAAAGGAAGGCGTTTCTAAAGACGAGGCTGAAGAGCTGAAGAAAGCGATCGAAGACGCTGGTGGTGTTGTTGAACTAAAATAATACGGCTCGCTGAATGATAGAAGTATTCTATTAAATACTAAAGTATGGCTTAGCTGTTGATGTAAATCAACGGCTAAGCCCTTTTGTGCAATCGCAGGGAAACCTGTTTTCTTCTCCTAAAACTTCGCCATATTATGACATATACCGCCTCAACAGTTTCAGCAGAAAGTAAGCGGATTCAATTCGGACAGATTAAACTACCGAATGAATATCCAGACTTACTAGAAATTCAATTAAAATCGTTTCAAGAGTTTTTTCAACTAGAAACGACCCCCGAAAATAGATCTCATGAAGGCTTGTTTAGAGTGTTTCAAGAGAACTTTCCGATTCATGATACTCGGAACATTTTTAACCTAGAATTCTTGGACTACTACATTGACCCTCCTAGATACACTATAGAAGAGTGTATGCAACGGGGTTTGACGATGAGTGTCCCACTAAAGGCTAAGTTAAAATTGTCTTGTAATGATGAGGAGCATATTGACTTTGAAACCATCATTCAAGATGTTTTCTTAGGTAATATCCCTTACATGACGCCAAAGGGGACATTTATTATTAATGGAGCTGAGCGGGTTATTGTGTCTCAGTTACATCGTTCTCCAGGCGTGTTTTTCGGAAGAAGTACACATCCTAATGGTACCACATTGTATAATGCAAGAGTCATTCCTTTTAAGGGAGCTTGGATGGAATTTGCAACAGATACAAAAATGGTCATGTACACATACATTGATCGTAAAAAGAAATTTCCAGTAACGACTTTGTTGAGAGCTATTGGCTTTGATACAGACAAAGAAATCCTTAACCTCTTTGGTTTGGCGGATGAAATCAAAGCGACTAAAACAAACCTTAAAAAGAACATTGGACGAAAGTTAGCAGCTCGAGTATTGAAGTCTTGGGCGGAAGATTTTGTAGATGAAGATACTAGTGAA
>JAJRQS010000351.1 GCA_024280135.1 Bacteroidota bacterium
AAATTGGCATTCGGAAGGGCATTCGGAAGGGAGAAGAGATGGGCATTCGGAAGGGAGAAGAAATGGGTATTCATCTCACCATTCAAGTAGTGAAACTTTACAAAAAGGGGCTTTCTATTGAAGAAATTGCTGATAGACTTAGCACCAAGATTAATATCGTTTCTACTATTATTGAACAACTCGATTGACTGTTATGTGCCGAAGTTGGGTTAAACACGATACCAATCCGCATAGAAATTGTAACTATCAGCTATTCTCTTAACGGTGTTCTTAAAGGTTTCTTCTGATAGACTTTTAACTTTTTTTGCTGGTACTCCTGCATAGATACTTCCAGATTCCACGATGGTATTTTCTAGCACAACTGCACCAGCTGCTATCAAGACATTATCTCCGATTACAGCGTGATCCATCACTATCGCACCCATACCAATCAAAACATTATTACCAATCGTACATCCATGCACAATGGCTCTGTGTCCTATTGAAACATTATCTCCTATGGTAGTCGGTGCTTTTTTATAAGTGCAATGAACGATGGCTCCGTCTTGGACATTGACTTTATTACCCATTTTTATCCAATTCACATCTCCTCTAACAACTGCTTGGAACCACACACTGCAATCATCTCCCATCTCCACTTCTCCTATCACTGTCGCATTTTCCGAAAGGTAAATGTTATGACCAAATTTTGGCGTTTTCCCGTGTACTGATTTAATTAGTGCCATCCTTTTATTTGATTGGTTCAACCGTATAGCCAGCCAAGCGTAACAAATTAATCACGCCAAAACTAGCCCCAAGATGACCCGCTCCAACTGCAAAAAAAGTAGTTCCCTTCTTCATTTTTCCTTCCATCACTGGAATCCAATTTCTATTTCTACCTTTCAGCAAAAACTCCGTAAAAGAATCATCTCCCTTTTCTTCCATCTCACCCATCATGTCAACCATCTTGTTGATGTCTCTGTCCAAATAGATACTTGCCAATCCATCTGCACTATTCGTATCTGTAGTATCTCTAATAGAGCTTACCAACATTTGCGCCTGTGTCTCTAGTGGAATACTATCAAACATACTCATTTGGTACATAGCCGTTTCTAGTCCATCCATAGGTTTTTTTTGTGCTTTCGCTAAGTCCATGATGTGCATCTCATAAGACACCATTTCGTCTCCTTCCTCACTAGATCCACCCGGTGGGTTTTCTAACATGACGGAGACAAACATAGGCTTCATTTTTTCTAAAAGGAAAGAAGGCAAACCCGTATCTGCAAGCTTGGCTTTAACCAATTTATAGTCTTCAGCACTCATTAAATCTTTAAGCGTTTTGTCTTTCATCATCATCTTAGGCATCAATGAGAGCATTGCCATTGGATTCATTTCTTCTTCAAGGTCTATTTCAAAAACAATTTCTTGGCTTTCAGCAATGGCATCTTCTGTTTCTTTATCCATAAAAAAAGAAGCCTTGTCTATCATGTGAATCGTCCCATACAGGAACGAAACTTTGCCCAGCCCATTCCCTGAAATTTTCCAAAGTAATGCTTTCGCTAAAGGTTTAAAATTTTGACGTTCGACCTCCGACACTGCCTCTACTGCTTGAGGCACTTGGGCCTTTCCAGCAAACAAACTCAAAATTGTTAATATTACGAATAGAAATAATTTTCTCATTGTTAATTTTTAAAAATCAAATAGTGTTACAAAGCAGTATTGCCTTATCTAATTAAGGTAACCTGCCCCACTTGATTTTGTTCTTCTCCTTTGCAGACAAATTGGGCTCTATACAGAAAGACTCCCGGGTTTACTTCTTTATCCCCAAATGTCCCTTTCCATGTTTCATTTGAGTCATCCGTAAAAAAGACCCTATTTCCCCATCTATCAAAAATCTCAAGCAACTTAAACTCATCTAACACCACTAAAGGTGTATCAAAAGTAAACTCTTCATTGAGTCCGTCATGATTGGGTGTAAAAGCTGTAGGAAATAATAATTTTGAACAATCCACTTTACTCGGATCTACAACAGTAATGGTCACTTCATCTTTTGCTGAACCTACGCATTGACCGGAATTCACTTGGTAGGTATAGGTCGTTGTTACTTGCGGCATGACAACAGGGTCGGCACTTTTTGGGTCTGATACATTTGTTTCGGGTAGCCATTGATAAGAAACACCACAAGGAGAATTAGCATATAATTGCACGGATTCTCCCAAATAAATAATGGTATCCTGATTAACTATTCTATCCGGTGAAAAATATAGTTCTTCTACCCGTTTAGGTTTTAGTGCTCTATTATAGACTCTCACTTCATCAATCAAACCACGATACCGTGTATCCGTTTTACCTAGACAAGGCCCACCCGAAATATTAAGCGTAGAATTGTTCTTCAAATTCAGCCTAGTTGCTGTGCTCTCCAAGCCCATCAATTCTCCATTATAATAAAACTTCATTCTGTTTCCTTCTCGCACCAAAACAACATGATGCCAACAATTAGTGATACTCAACTTAGTTTTAAAATCTACACGATTCACACTGTCTTGTACTGCTGCAATGATTAACTCCGAAGAATTTGATTTATATCGAATAGACAACCCTGGTCCATTATCACATTTGCTCTTCTTGGAAATCACATCCATCAAACCTGCTTTTGGATAAGGCTTAAAATAGAAGCTAAAGGTAAAATCAGTTGTACTAAAGTAATTATTAATAGTACCAAGAGAAACTAAGTAATTACTCGTCCCATCAAAAAATAATGCATCTCCTTTTACGCCACATTCACCCATAGCTAAATCAGGATTAGGCAAAAACTTTGCTTCTTGTTGAGCGCTAGGAGAATCATCCGAGACCGTAGGTAAAAAATCAAAAGAATAATAACCTACTAGATTTTCTGCAGACTGACATAGACCTGTCGAAGAAACCATAAGTATAAAGGTGAATAGAAAAAGCAACTTATTAATTGTCATTTTGAGCATTTGCATTGATTAAAAAGGAGGAAACATCATTTCTACAGTAAAACGCCTCCCAAAATGGTTTATTTTACGGTAAACTACTTAAAAAGGTCGCCTAAGCCACCCATTCCTCCAGGTAGAATGTCTTTGATAGACGCCTGCATCTCTGAAGCTTCTTTAATTGCTGCTTCTTCCAGTGTCCTATTAATGGCTTCAAGCATCATATCTTCCACTTCCTCTTTGTCAGATAGGTTGACTTTATCAGGGTTGATAGCGATGTTCAATATTTCACGAGAGGCATTAGCCGTTACGATAATAGCGCCATCTTGAAAGTCATAGTCAAAAACCATTTCTTTCAATTTTGCCCGCATGGCATCTTGCTTCTCCTCAAAATTTCCTAGTAAATTTCCAAACATAGTCCTTATATTTTGTCAATATTCAAAATCATTTTACGGTTTCCTCTACGGGTTCTACTTGCTTTACTTCCAAAGAATAGTCTCCTTTTCGCCAATGTAAAAAAGCCATTAATAATATAATGCTTAGCAAAAAAATGGCAGAAAACTTTAAAAATCCTTTACTGAAATGTAACCCTGAAGGTTGCTGTTTATCCATGCTGCAAAGATAGAGTTTTTTGTTGGAATGCGTTATTTTTGTCCTTTTTAGGCCAAATGCTATACAATTATATCCCCAAATAGGTCATATTCTGTCGCATCACTTATCATTACTTGTGCAAAATCACCTATTCTAGCAAAATTATTTTCCGCAAGGACTAAAACCTCATTGTCCACTTCTGGTGAATCGTATTCCGTACGTCCTACAAAGTACTCCCCTTCCTTGCGGTCAAATAATACTTTTAATGTTCTCCCAATTAAAGCTCGATTTTTCTTTTCAGAAATCTTTCGTTGAACTTCCATTAAGCGATTCGATCGCTCCACTTTGACTTCTGCAGGTACATCATCATCTAATAAATACCCAGAAGTGCCTTCTTCATGAGAATACTGAAAGACCCCCACCCGCTCAAATTCCATTTCCACAATAAAATCCAATAGTTCTTGAAAATCAGCTTCTGTTTCTCCAGGAAATCCCACTAAAAATGTAGTACGGATAGCAATCCCGGGGACTTTTGCTCTTGCCTGTTCAATCACACGGTACACTTCTGTTTTTTTCGTGTGTCTTTTCATGCGTTTGAGGATGCTGTCCGAAACATGCTGTAACGGAATATCTAAATACTTACATACATGCTTTGCCCCTGCCATAGCTTCAAATACAGGCATCGGAAATTTGCCTGGATAGGCATAATGCAAACGTATCCACTCAATACCTTCTATTTGGTCTAAGGCTTCTATTAATTTGGGTAACGCTCTTTCTTTATATAAATCCAAACCATAGTACGTTAATTCTTGCGAAATCAATATCAATTCTTTGACACCATAAGAAGCTAACTTATGGGCTTCTTCTACCAATGATTCTATCGTTCGACTGATGTGCGAACCACGCATCATTGGTATCGCACAAAACGCACAAGCCCTGCTGCAACCTTCTGCAATTTTTAAATAAGCAAAATGTTTTGGAGTAGAGGTCTGCCGCTCTCCAATTAGCTCATGCTTAAAATCAATATTAAACTTTTCTAATAAACCTGGCAACTCAAGTGTACCATACCAAGCATCTACTTCAGGGATTTCGTTTGCCAATTCCTTTCTATAACGCTCTGACAAACAACCTGTTACAAAAAGGTTTTCTATCAACCCTTCCGACTTGGCTTTGGAAAACTGGATGATAGTATCAATTGATTCTTGTTTGGCCGTTTCAATAAAACCACAAGTATTAATAATAACAACGTCAGCGTCCTCTTGATCTTCATGTTCTGCATTCCAATCTCCATGCCTTAACTGGGTCACTATATTCTCAGAATCAACTAGATTCTTTGAGCAACCTAAAGTTACCACACTAACTTTCTTTGTAGAATTGGGTTTTGTCTTCATGTATGTTTTTTAAGAAAAAGAAAAGGCCCATTTTTTAAAAGGCAAAATCTATTTCTTGAATTTCTTATAATCTGCTTTCGCCAAACGGTAAAAGTCTTTGGACTGGGCTTTTAGCATCTTCGCGACGACCAGTTTCTTTTCTAGCTGTTTAATGCTCTTTGTTGATTTATTCTTTTTACCGACATTGGCAAGGTTCTTTTTTACCTTACGGAAGTACTTCTTTGCTTGCCCATGAAGCTCTTTTGCAGATTTTTTTCGAGCTTTTAGCATCTTATTCGAGAACAAAAAATCCAAATCTCCAGCTCCACTTGTTATACTAAAGAAGGTTAATTTTCCTTTATCAAATTTCCTTTTGGCACTTTTCTTTTTTGCCTTTACTTTTTTCTTTTTAATGGCATTCCACACAGCAGGGCTTTGGCTTTTCTTGTTCATTGATAGCATCATTTATAAGTTAAGTACAATTGTTCAATTATTCAACTGTTCAATGTGTCAATTGTTCAACTGGTTGCGTCTTTCGTCCTTCAATTTTCGGCTTGCATTTTTCTAATTAGGCCACTTATCCCCCAACTAGCACGCCTAAATGCATAAAACATGACGGGTACGACGATTAAGGTCAAGAAAGTAGCAAAAGTCAACCCATAAATAATGGTCCAAGACATAGGAGCCCAAAAATCTGCACTTTCTCCTCCTTGGTAATACTCTGCATCTAGATTAGAAACAAAGCCCGAAAAGTTAATATTCCAGCCTAGTGCCATCGGCAACAAGCCCAACACAGTGGTAATCGCTGTTAGTAATACTGGTCTTAGCCTAACAGCTCCTGCCTTTGCAATAACTAATTTGAAATCGTCTAGACTCAATCGACTATCTTCTTCCAACCCTAAATCTTTTCGTTTTTGCCGCAAGGAAATCTCAATATAATCAATCAATACGATCGCATTATTAACGACCACGCCCGCTAAAGAAATGATACCCATCCCAGTCATAATAATGACAAAAGTATCCCCTGTAAAGGCGTATCCTAAAAGCACTCCAATGGTACTAAAGACAATACTCAAAATAATGATAAAAGGCGTTATGACCGAATTAAACTGAGCCACTAGAATAAAGAAAATGGCCATCAAGGCTACTTTAAAAGCATTCCCTAAAAATGTCATCGCTGTAGCTTGCTCTTCTTGTTCGCCTGTAAACCCATAGGTCACTCCTTTGGGCAAGGGATATACTTCTAAAAGCCCTTTCAATTGCGCCACCACTTCATTCCCATTATACCCTTTCAGAACATTACTATAAACCGTCACGACCCTTTGTAAATTTTTACGTTTAATAGAGCTATATGTCGTACTATACTCAATAGTTGCTACGGCAGAGATCGGCACTTGTGCAATTCGCCCATTTGCTGGATTTCTAAAGGTTATCTTTTGATTCAAAATGTCATCAATGTTATTTCGATATTTTTCCGCAAGGCGAATTTCAATTGGATACTCATCTTCTCCTAATTTATATTTAGAAGCTTCTTCTCCGAAAACAGCCGTTCGTATTTCAGAGGCAATTTGACCTGTAGAAATTTCATATCTTCTTGCTGCTTCTCTATCAATATTAATAATTAACTGCGGTTTGTTTAATTCCACATCTGCTTTCAACTCTTCAACTCCACCGATATCTTGGCTATTCAAAAAAGATATCAATTTTGCTGAACTCACTAATAATGTATCAATATTGTCTGCCTTCAATTCAATATTAATGGGCTTACCCGTAGGTGGGCCATTTTTATTTCCTTCAATAGCGATACGCACACCGGGTATGCCATGAACTGCCTGTTGCATGGCAATCAACGCATCATTAGAACTCACATCTCCACGTTCTCTATCCGAAATAAAAGAAACGGTCAGTCTAGCTTTGTTAGGTGAAGCCCCTGGCTCTGGTGGTCCTCCAGGATCCGCTGTATTTTCCCCAATTTGGGTCAATACTTCTTGTACAATACTTTGGTAAGGAATCAGGGCTTTATTTACTTTTTGTTCAATCTGGGACATGATTTCACTTGTTGCTTCAATGTCCTTTCCTAGCGGTAAATCAATAAAAGCATTCACATAAGATGGGTCCGTCGAAGGGAAAAAATCAATTTTGGGTTTGGTCAATACAAGTATAAAAATAGACCCAACAAACAAAACTACAGTCCCTAACATAACTAAAACAGGTACTTTTAGAGCACCTAAAATAATTTTATCATACCCATTTTCCAACCAAGGTAGAAAACGGTTTTGGAAAATATCTGCAAATGGATTAAAGATAAATGTATTGATTAAAACAATAATAATCGCAAACGCAAGTAGATTTCTGAAAGTCAAAACGCCTAAAAAATGAAAGAGAATTGCCAACGTCAACATAACGGCTGAAGTAATTAAGGCTATCTTTTTGGCCTTCGTCTTTTTCTCTTTTGAATGGTCTTCTAGCACCATAAAATAAGTAGCCAATACAGGGTTAATCACCAGTCCAACAAAAAGAGAAGAGGTCAAAACAATAATCAGCGTTATTGGCAAATACTTCATAAAACTACCCATCAAGCCCGGCCAAAAAGCCAATGGCAAGAAAGCGGCTAGTGTCGTTGCCGTAGAAGCAATAATCGGTATCGCGACTTCTCCTGTTCCTCGTTTTGCCGCTTCCACAGGGCCATATCCTTCTTGTCTGTGTCGATAGATATTTTCAATTACTACGATCCCATTATCGACCAACATCCCGAGTGCCATTATCATCCCAAAAAGAATCATCATATTCAACGTATAACCCAGCAAACCGACCACAATAAAGCCCAATAACATAGAAAAAGGAATCGCCAATCCGACAAACGTCGCATTCCGAATACCTAAGAAAAAGAGTAAAACTAAAATCACCAATAGCATTCCAAAAATAATACTATTCTCTAGGTTTGCTACTTGTTCTCTGGTTTTGACACTCTGATCATTAAAGATACTAATACGCATTTCTTTGGGCAATTTTTCAATCTGTGCCTTTTTTACGATCTCTTTTATCTTATCCGATGCACTCAAAAGATTTTCTCCACTTCGCTTGATTACATCTAAAGAAAGTACTGGTAATCCGCCAGACCTAGCAATACTCGTTTTGTCTTTATATCCAAAACTTACCTCTGCAATATCTCTCAAATAAATCGGCAAACCTTTTTCACTTTTGACGATTAGATTTTTTACCTCTTCAATATCCTTAAACTCTCCAATCACACGAATGGATCGTCTAAAATTGTTTTTGACTACTTCACCTCCAGACATCGTAATATTCTCTCTTGAGATAGCCATGGAAATATCACGAAAGCTAATCTGTCTTGCCTGAGCAGCATATAAATCAACATCAATCTTCACTTCTCTATCTAGTGCCCCTTTAATAATAACATCTGAAATTTCAGAAATATCCTCTAGCTTATCTTGTACATACTCCGCATAATCCTTCAATTCATCTGCCGTAAAAGGACCAGACATATTCACACTCATGATGGGCATTTGAGACAGATCTACATCAAAGACATTGGGCTCTTGTTTCAAGTCATCAGGTAGCTCAGATTTAGCCCTGTCCACCGCATCTTTGACATCTACAATCGCTTCGCTAATATCCACATCTGTATCAAACTCTGCAACTATCACCGAAAAATCCTGAATAGAAGTGGACGTAATATTTTTTAATCCTGTGATAGATTGTAGCTCTTTTTCTATCGGTCTAGTGATTAAATTTTCAATATCGACTGCTGAATTTCCAAAATGCGGTGTATTGATAAAAATGTTATTCATCGTCACCTCCGGGAATTGTTCTTTTGGGATATTATTGTAAGTACTCACACCCAAAACGATAATAATAAACATCAAAACAAAGACACTAATTCCATTGTCAATTGACAAAGAGGATAGTTTAAATTCCTTTTTTATTTTATTCTGTAGATCTTCCATTTAGTTTCTTTATTGGTTCTTTTTCGTTAAGGTTAGATCTTGAATCTATTGTGCGACATGAATCATCTCTCCATCAACAAGACTCCCTGCTCCTTCGACTATCACATTATCCGATTCTGTTAAGCCCTTCTTAATAATTACTTTCCCTTTATAGGAATCTCCCAATTCTACGATTCTTTTTTGGGCCACCCGCTGACCCTCAGCTTGCGCAAAAATCATTACATAATCTTGTCCTGACATATCCTGTCTGACTATATCTACCGGAATCGTTATCACATCCTTATAGGCCTTATCCATAATAATCAACTTGGCTAATAAATTAGGTTTCAACTTTCCTTTACGAGCCGAGGTTGCAACCTCTACATTAAAAGTTCTATTTGCGGGGTTAATAGAAGAGCCTATCAGCGTAATTGGAGCGGTAAACTCCATATCGTCCAAAGCTGGCACAACGACTTGAACACGTTGTCCTTTTCTGACACTTTTGGTATAAATCTCCGGCACCTGTGCTGCAACTACCAGTTTGTTTGGGTTCAGGATTTGTACAATAGGAGCTCCCGGACCAGCCAATTCTCCTGCTTTTAAAATTACATTTTCTACGACACCAGAAATGGGCGCATAGACATTTGCTTTTTGTAGTTGAATTTGTAATAATTCAATTGTTTTTTCAAGTTGCTCTACCCTATTTTTTGCTTGTAGATATTGCATTTCAGTACCTATTTTTTGTTTCCACAAACGGTCTTGCCTTTCAAAAACATCGCGTGCTAAGGTTAGCGCATTTTCAGTTTGTTCAATCTGCTTCGCAATAGGTTGTGCATCTACAGTTGCTATTAGTTTTCCCCGACTTACATACTGTCCTTCTTTCGTATGTATCGTTAGAATGCGTCCACCCATATCACTACTAGCAAAAACCATATCTGTAGCTTCAACATTACTTTGGACTTCAATAAAGTGTTTGAAATCTTCCTTTTTTAGCGCAATTGCCGTTACCAATTTAGCCTCTTTTTTAGTAGGATCTAGAACCTCAATAGAATCTTGTAGTTCTTTTATGAAAGCACTCAGTTTAGCTAATTCAGATTGTTTGCGAATCACCAACGCTCTCTTGTCTTCAAGACTCTCCGGGATAGTATTATCGTCCTTCTTCTTACATCCAACAATAGAGAACAACAGAACAACGGCGAGTAAAGTGTATATTTTCATTTTCATTATTTTAATTTGGCTCTAGTGTCCTAGTGCTTGTTTCAATTTTATTTTTGCTTTGAGCAAATCAAATTTCCCTTCAATAACGTTTTGCTGGGCTTGGTAGAGGCTCATTTCTGCTTGATTCAACTCAATACTAGAACCTACTCCTTCTTTGTATTTTATCTTAGTTGTCTCATATATCCGTTCCGCAAGGGAAACGTTTTTTTCTCTTTGCGTTAGATTCTGACGGGCACTCTCAAAAGCGATACGCGCATTGCGTACTTGAAAGTCCAATGCTCTCCCCATATCCTCCTTCCCGAGTTTGACCATCTCTAACTGCAACTTCGCTTTCTGCACTTTTGCTTTCGTGCCAAAACCTGCAAAAATCGGTATATTCACTTGAAATCCTGCTACGGATGTAGGCGTATAAAACAACGAATTTAATTTATCTCCTTGCCACTGCATCTGATAATTCACAAAACCTGTAAGGCTCGGATAATAAGCAGATTCTTGTGCTTTAATGTTTACTTCATTGAGTCGTTCAGTTGTTAGAATCGTCCGATAGGCTGGATGTGCCATCAAGTTTACATTTTCCGAAAGGATGTCATCGGAAATACTATTTAAAATATCGTCCGTCGCATTCGTCAAATTTATTTCATCATCTAAGGGATAGCCCATTGTCAATTTTAAAACCTCCAAAGCCATTTTTTTGCTTCGCGTCAGATTATCCAATTGTACTGCTAAATTAGCAATAGATAAATCCAAACGATCCACGTCTAAAGCTTCCGCAAAACCCGCTTTAAACAACTCTTCTGTTTCACTTCTCAAACTCTCCAAATTTTTAATATTCTTTTGGATGGTTCGCTCACTTTCATGAATCAACAAGGCCGGCAAATATGCATTTGTTACGTCATCTTCCACCTTTCGGCGAACGGTTTTGTAATCCTCTTCAGCATAATTCTTATACACTTTGGCCGCCTTCAACCCTTGCAAATAAGTCCAATTAAACAACAAAGAAGAAGCCGTAACCGTCCCCGCAATATTATGATTTTGTGCAAACGAAACTTCTCTTTCAAAATTAGGATTACCCATTCCAAATGACTCTGGCAATAACACAATGGATTTTTTCAAAAAATAATTATCTCCGAAAGTAGCATTCACTTGGGGTATTCCTTGCGCCCTCACTTCGAAAATCTTTTGTTGTGCTTCTTCAATTTTAAGGGAAGCGGTCTTGACCGAATTCTGATGAGCCAGTGCATACGTCACCGCCTCCTCCAAAGAAAAGGCAGACTCTTGAGCAGTTAACTCATTGATTCCCAAAGAAGTAAAAAACATCAGCACCAAAAAAATCTTGGTTCTGTACAAACAAAATTTATTTTTAATCATCTTCTAGTTTTCTTTCTTAGTAATTTGGGCACTGTACTTTTCAAAAAGCATACGCCCCTTTTCTGACATAATCCCATTCATATGATATTTCATTAACATCAAATAGTATCTTTCCATTCCAACAAAATAAGAAGGATTTTCGCAAGACGACTTGATGTTTTCGACATATAAGTTGGCACAAAAAGCCGGAATGATATCATTTCTATAAAGGCCAAGTTCAATTCCTTTCTCAATATTACGCGTAATTTCTTTAAGCATAAATTCATTTTGCATATCATCTATGACGACCCAAATTTCATAATAATTCTTTTTCAAATCCATCAAAATACCTGGAGACATTTCCTTAAAATGTGCATAAATCAACCGACTGATAGCCACCATTGCATAAATGGGATCTTTCGCTGTGTCTATTATTTTTTGAATAACCTCTTGGTCTTGATCCAGATGTGTATTGACCAATTCCTCAACCAACCTAGATTTGGATGAAAAAAACTTATAAATAGTTTTTTTAGACACACCTACTTCCGCAGCGAGGTCATCCATACTGACTGAACTGAATCCGCGACGAAGAAATAAATCCCTCGCTGCTTCATAAATCCGTCTTTTACTTTTATCCTTTTTTTCCACAAGGCAAAGATAGGGAAAATAACTATGGAAACGCAAATAGTTTTTCAAGTTTCCAAAATTAAAATTACATTTTGAGGAAAAAGACATAAAATTACCGCTATTAGCAATATCTACCGTATTTTTACCTTTCATTTCAATTACGTTTTTAGCCGTAAGGCATTCACTACCAATACTTTAAAGTCCAAAGATGAATCCGATAGTCAAAAAAATCATTCCTTTTGTTGTAGCATTTCTTACCTTTTATGGAATTAGTGCGCTCTTTTTTATCTCTGAAACGAAGGATGGACTAGTCCTACAGCAAGTAGATACCCAACAAGTGAATGCGATGAATCGAGAGGCAAGAGAATATTCTGCCAAGACTGGTGAGGCCATTCAGTGGACCAATACCATTTTTGGGGGCATGCCGACCACGATGATCTATCAAAAAAACAAGGGGAATCTACTGCGACATGTCTATTATGGGTCTATGCTTTGGAAGGACATGAAATCTCCGTCAATAGAACTTTTTCTGGTTATGATGATGATGTTCTTAGCCTTGCTTTTGCTCGGAATCGATTGGCGAATAAGCCTTCTGGCAGGACTAGGCTATGGATTTGGCACCTATAATATGGAGTTATTGGAAGCGGGACACGCCACTAAGATGGTGGCAATCGCCTATTTCGGATTGATAGCCTCTGCGGCATGGCACGCCTACAATCGAAATATTTTACTCGGAGGAGCCATCTTTGCCGTTGCGTTGGCGATGCAAGTATATTCGACCCACTACCAGATTGTGTACTATACTTTATTAGTCGTCGTGCTACTGGGTATCGTTGAATTTATTAAAGCCATCAAACAAAAGACACTCGGAAATTTTGCGAAAGCAACAGGTCTGATGATCGCTTTTGGGCTATTATGCGCAGCAACTAATACTTCTAAACTATGGACGACATACGACTACAGCAAAGAGACGATTCGAGGGACTTCAGACCTTGCGGCCAAAAAAGATAAAGATGGACTCGGCAAAGATTATGTATTTAGCTGGAGTTATGGAATTGGAGAATCTTTGACATTATTGGTACCGGATTATATGGGTGGCGGTAGCTCTCAGTCCTATAAGGGGACGAGCATTTATAAAAAAATCGCCCCCAATATCAAAGCTAACTTAGCCAAAAATGGCATCACTGGCAAAAGTGCCGATCATCAAGTCAATGCGCAAATTGCTTCCCTATTTTATAGAGGAGATCAAGCCTTTGTCGGCATGGGTGTATATATGGGTATCGTCTTTTTCTTTTTAATGGTATTGGGTATTATACTTGGAAGAGGTGCTTTAAAATGGTGGCTCTTGGCCTCCCTCATTACCTTATTAACCATTGCCTGGGGAAAGAACTTCCCGCTGAATCATATCTGGTATAATGTCTTACCCCTGTTTAATAAGTTTCGTTCTTTATCCATGGCTTTATCCTTGTTTCAAGGAGCCGCAGTCATGTTAGGTGCGATTGGATTGCAAGCGTTTTTCAGTAAACAGACAAGTATAAAGCAGAAAACCAAAGCTTTTAAACTTGCGGCTGGTATCACCCTGGGTGCATTAGTATTAATATTTTTGAGTTCGTTTATCATAGACTTTTCAAGCCCAAAGGATGAGCGCGTCGGTCCTGAACTGGCGAAGCTATTAGAAGCAGATAGACTTTCCCTTTTACGCAAGGATGTAGGGCGTTCCTTACTATTTGCAGTGCTTGGAATGAGTGCTTTGTACTTGTATCTCAAAAACCAAATTACGGCGGTCATCAGTACTATCTTATTAATACTATTCAGCTTAGTGGATATGTGGTCGGTCGGTCGACGTATTATCAATACTTCAAAATTTAAGAAACCTATAAAATCGGCAACGATACATGAAACCCAAGCGGATAAACAAATCAAGCAAGATCCTGACATTCATTACAGAGTATTAGATCTAACCAAAGGTGATCCATTTACTAATGCTTCAGGAGCGCTTTCGCACAAAATGGTCGGCGGCTATCATGCTGCTAAGCTCATGCGTTATAACGATGTCATTGACAAATATTTACGCCAGCCTGGCAAATACATAAATATATTAGGCATGTTAAACACGAAGTACATCATCCAAAACCAAGGCAATCAAGCCGTTCCTATTCCTTTGAAAGACCAAGCATTAGGGAATGCATGGTTTGTTCCGTCATACCGAATTTTAGACGATGCTGATAAGGAATTAGAGGCATTAGGGAGTCTTAACCCTCGTCAAGAAGCCATCTTTGACAAAGCCTATGCATCCGAGTTAAATGGTTTTACAATTGATTATGATTCAACGGCCACTATAAAATTAGCCAAATACCACCCCGACAAAATGGAATATGTATATTCTGCAAAGACACCTCAATTGGTGGTCTTTTCGGAAGTATATTACCCCGAGTCAAAAGGCTGGACAATAACTGTCAATGACCAACGTGTACCGCTATTGAAAGCCAATTATTTGTTGCGTGCTGCTGTTTTACCAGCAGGGCAAAATCAAAAATTGGTTATGAAGTTTCACCCAAAAGCCTACTATCTTGGGGAAAAGATTTCATTCTTTGCTTCATTGGCTTTATTGCTGGCCTTGATCGCTGGATTTTATTTCTCCTTTAGGAAAAAGGCAGAAGATTCTTCACTATACTCCCTTTCGGGAAAAATAGGAGAAACATCTACTTCTACAAAAGATATGCAACCCAAGACTACAACCACAGTCAAGAAGAAACAATCCGATCTAAAACAAAACAAAGGTAAAAAACGAAAATGAGTCGGATATTAGCCATTGATTATGGTCTCAAACGCACAGGCATTGCGGTAACGGATCCTTTGCAAATAATTGTGACGCCCTTGACAACTATTCCAACGGCAGAACTGTTTGATTTTCTAAAGGATTATTTTTCTACCGAAATTGTAGAACTAGTGGTTTTTGGCGAATCAAAGCATGCGGATGGCAACCTAACCCATGTGGGTGACAAGGTGCTTCAATTTGCTACTTTCTTACAGAAGGAATTTCCCAAAATGCCGCAAGTTTTTCAGGATGAATCTTTTTCTTCGCAAGAAGCCATGCAGACATTGTTACGGAGTGGAGCCAAGAAAAAAAAGAGACGAGAAAAAGGAATACTTGATAAAATAAGTGCTGCTATTATTTTGGAACGTTACCTCCAAAGTATTGGCAAATATTAAAAACTAAAAAGAAACGATTTATGATTTTGCCGATTTATGTCTATGGGCATCCTGTTTTAAAAAAGGTCTGTACGCCCATTGAGGATTTTACAGAAATTCCTGTATTAATAGAAAACATGAGGGAAACGATGAAAAACGCTTCAGGTGTAGGACTTGCTGCTCCCCAAATTGGTAAGACGATTCGCTTATTCATTATTGATACCGCTCCAATGTTTGAGGAGGAAGAAGCGCATAAAGGTCTTGTCAAGACCTTCATCAATGCAGAAATGCTTGAAGAATATGGACCTATCGAAAAATTTGAGGAAGGCTGTCTAAGCATCCCCAATATCCGTGGCAATGTAGAGCGCCCATCCTTTATTAAAATAAAATATTTAGATGAAAATCTAAAGGAATGTGTTGAAGAATTTGATGGCATCAATGCCCGTGTCATTCAGCATGAATATGACCATATAGAAGGCAAGTTATTCACCGAAAAATTGAAACCACTCAAGCGTAAATTACTCAACAAAAAGCTTGAGGCTATGCGCAAAGGAAAGGCAGAGGCAGATTATAAGCTGTTGTTTGCTCGGCGACGGTAGATATTTAACAATAGTCTCTAAAAATTGTAATTTGTGGACTTTGTAACATGCATTAAGCACTGAAATCCTTATTGTTTTTTAATAGCAAACTTTTGGAGTTTGCGCAGGCCGACGGAAGTCTGCACACTCTCCATCCCAAAAGAAAAGATATTTATCAATTCCTATTCGCTCGCCTTTAAAAGTAATTCCCAGGAACAGAGGATTAATACTTGATTTTTCATGGTTATTACTTTAGTTAAGAATACACTATAGACACCTAAAATATACAAATTGCTAC
>JAJRQS010000352.1 GCA_024280135.1 Bacteroidota bacterium
GTGAATGGTAGTGCGACGAATGCTCGCTTGCGCAAAGCGATATTAGATTTTAAAGAGTCAGGTAAGTTTGTAGTGGCTTACGCCAAATATTATACTCAGAATGCTTATTACATGGCTTCCGCTGCTGATCAGGTCTATCTGAATCCTTTGGGTAATGTGGAACTAAGGGGGTTTGCGCGAATGACTCCTTTTTTCAAAGAAGGACTAGATAAATTGGGGGTGAAAGCCCAAGTTTTTTATGCGGGTAAATTTAAAAGCGCAACAGAGCCTTTTCGCTATACGCACATGAGTGAACCTAGCAAATTGCAAGTGCGTCAGTACATGTCAGGTTTATATGATGTGTTCATATCTGATATTGCTACTTCGAGAAAGATGTCTGAAAGTAACTTACGACAGGTGGCGGACACGCTTTCGCTAAAACAAGCGGATCAAGCGCTTTCGATGGGCTTGGTTGATTCTTTGTTTTATAAAGACCAATTACAAGCTAATATTCGGGCGAGATTGAATATAGAAGCCGATGAAGATATTCCAGTAATGAAGGTCGCTGATTATTTTAGTTCTATCAAATGGAAGTCGCCGGGTAAAGATAAGATTGCGGTTGTTTATGCAGAGGGAGGTATTGTAGATGGAAAAGGAGGAGTCGGCAAAATAGGGGACAAGCAATATGTCAAAATCTTGCAAGACATCAGAAAAGATGATAACATAAAAGCTTTAGTATTAAGAATTAATTCAGGTGGCGGGAGTGCTATGGCATCTGAAAATATCTGGCGAGAAATAGAATTATTAAAAGAAAAAGGAATTCCTGTAGTTGCTACGATGGGAGATGTGGCAGCATCTGGAGGGTATTATATTGCTTGTAATGCAGATAAAATATTTGCAGAAAAAAATACGATTACAGGGTCGATAGGAGTCTTTGCTATGATTCCCAATACCGCAGAATTGATGAATGACAAGCTAGGTATTTATTATGATACGGTTTCGACCAACCCGAATGCGGTTCCGATTAATGGCTACTATGCAATCGAAGGGCAGAACGCTGTGATGTTTCAAAATTTAATTGATAATATGTATCAGACGTTTTTGGAGCGAGTGGCAAAAGGCCGAAACCTATCCGTTGATTCTGTGCATACAATGGCTCAAGGGCGTGTATGGACAGGTGTAGATGCCCTATCGATTGGCTTGGTGGATAGTTATGGAGATTTGGATGCGGCAATAGCAGAGGCGAAGCAACTTGCGGGATTAGAGACAGATGGGATAGTAGAGTTTCCAGTGGTCAAAAATAAAATAGAACAACTACTGGAAGATTTTACTGGAAAGAAAGTGGCTTCAACTTTTAGCGAGGAAATGATTAAAGAAGAATTGGGCACTGAGATGTCGGAGATTTACCTTCAGCTAAAAGAGCTAAAAGAAATGAAAGGGATTCAGATGAGATTACCTTGGAGTATTGAATTGTAATCGATGAAAGTATTAAAAATATCATGGGAAGCAATCCAGCAGGCCTTTTATCAAATGGGCTCCAATAAGATAAGGACGTTTTTGTCTTTGTTGGGTATTGCAGTGGGTATTTTTTGTATTGTCGCTGTTTTTGCAGCAGTGGATTCTTTGGAGGATAAAGTGAAGGGAAGCTTAGAATCTTTGGGCTCGGGAATTATCTTTGTACACAAGTTGCCTTTTGCAAAAATAAATAATTCTAATTTTTATAAATACATGCGCCGCCCCAACCCTTCTTTTAGGGATTATAAATTATTAAAAGATAAATTAAAGGGTGCTGATTTGGTGGTGTATAGTGCCAAATTAGGGCGAAAGACTTTTCGGTATAAAGACATTGTAATGTCGGATGTCTATTTGTCTGCGGTAACCGATAAGTATGCAGATTTGTTTGGTACAGAATTCGAATATGGTCGTTTTTATTCGTACTCAGAGTATCATGGAGGTGCAAGCGTCGCAGTTATTGGAGCAGATGTAGCGGAAACCCTCTTTGGGACACTAGATGCAGTAGGGCGAAAATTTAAATACAAGGGGGCGAGCCTCCGGGTTATTGGCGTTTTTAAGAAGACAGGAAACGACCCATTTGCAATTGCAAATTACGATCATTTAGTCATTTTCTCGATGCCATTAGCGGCTCGAATAGCCAATTTAAAAACAAACTTTTTTGGAGGCGGAGGTTCTTTGATGCTTAAAGTAAAAGAGGGAGTGGATCTTGAAGATATGAAAGGGGAAATTACAGCTAAATTGAGGGCTATTCGACACTTGCGTCCAAAAGAAGAAGATAATTTTTCCTTGAACACCATCACCATGGTGACAAATATGTTGAAGGGTATTTTTTCGGCTTTAAACTTGTCGGGTTTTATTATTGGCGGCTTTGCCATGTTAGTGGGAATGGTTTCTATTGCCAATATTATGTTTGTTTCTGTTAAAGAAAGAACCAGTATTATTGGGGTAAAGATGGCGTTGGGTGCTAAGCGCTGGTTCATTCTTTTAGAGTTTTTGGTGGAGTCTGTAGTCTTAAGTATTCTTGGAGGTCTTTTAGGTCTAGGACTGGTTCGAGTAGCGGTTATCTTCATCTCGAAAGCTTTTAACTATGAAATTGGTCTTTCTATGCGTAACATCCTGACAGGTATTTTGATCTCAGCTATCGTGGGGATACTATCTGGGTTTATTCCTGCCTATCGAGCCTCTCGATTGGATCCGGTGGAGGCGATTCGGGGCTGATGCTTTGCTCCCTTCGGTCGCGTTTATGTGCTTCCTTTGGTCGCGTTTATGTGCTCCCTTTGGTCGCGTTTATGTGCTCCCTTTGGTCGCGTTTATATGCTCCCTTTGGTCGCGTTTATGTGCTTCCTTCGGTCGCGTTTATGTGCTCCCTTCGGTCGCGTTTATATGCTCCCTTCGGTCGCGTTTATTTGCTCCCTTTGGTCGCGTTTATGTGCTTCCTTCGGTCGCGTTTATGTGCTCCCTTTGGTCGCGTTTATGTGCTCCCTTTGGTCGCGTTTATATGCTCCCTTCGGTCGCGTTTATGTGCTGAGAACATCCAAAAGTAGATTGCATCGGATGTTTTATATGACAAAAGTCATTGATTATTGTATTTTAGTGAGTATATCTTTGCCTGTAGTTCTGACAGTCTCGTTCTGAGATTAGTATAATGATTCCTCAACCATTTTTTTACTTTTTTGAAATATTAAACTTCGTGTTTATGAAACAACGTCAAACACTTTTTTTTACAGCAATACTTTTCTTAGCCCTTTTTTCTTCTTGTAAAAAAGATACACCGATAAAAACGACTCGTGAAATAACGAGAGCATTTTTTGGGGATAACGAAAATAATGTGGTCGTAGCGGTAGATGTAGATGATTTTAAACTTGCAGGAAAAATTCCAACGAATCATCAAGTGACATACACAGCAGACCGAATAGGAAGTACGGGTAAGGTTTATGTGGTCAACAGAGGTAGCAATGCCATTGACGTCGTGGATTGTGAATCTCTTGAGCTTACACATACTATTGATTTAGAACATTTTCCAAGAAGTGCAGAAAGTGTCAATAAAAAATTGGGACTAGTGGCTATTACCGGAATGAATAAACCCATGGTTTCAATTGTTGATATGAAGACTGATGAAGTAGTTGCTATAGTAGGGAGTACCGAAATCACTTACCCTGTACAATTGAATACTACGGGGTCTCATGCCTGTGGTCACCCATTTTGGTTGGATGAACATCATTTTATTTTGCCTGACCGTGCTAACTTGAAATTAAGTACCTATTTCATTGGCAAAAGTAAGGGCAAGTGGGAAGTAGCTTTGCTTAATACTATAAAAACACCTTCACCGATTCATCAGATTTTTCCAAGCAAAGGTAATTATCAAGGGCCTAGCAATGTTTTCTATGCATCGGCAGAAGGTATCACAAATATGGGTGTAGATAACGTCTATCCTTCAATTTTAGAATTAAAATTAGAAAAGAATAAAGGCTTATCTGTTACAAGAACTGTTAGTTTAGAAGACGGAAGCCCTGTAAAGGAGATGGGTTTGCACCATGGTGATTTTCATCCTTTCGAAAAGTTAATTTATGTAGGGTCTAGAGAGGGGACGATCTTTGTAGTAGATTATGAAAATATGACTATAAATTCTACGATTCAAGCAGGCAAGGGAATTGGTCATGTTAAGATGATCAAATCAAAAAAACTAGCGGTGGGCATCAATCATCAAGATGTTTTTGTAACCATAATTGATTTAAATACGAATACCAAGATTAAAGATGTTGTTGTGAGTGAAAGAGCTGATTTAGTTGGAAAATCA
>JAJRQS010000353.1 GCA_024280135.1 Bacteroidota bacterium
ACCTTTTAGCTCAAAACATTCAGCGCATTCTAGGTAAGCATATTTATTTTTGTTGTCGATCGCAATGCAAAATTCAAATGAATCTATCGCCTCATCATACGTTTGGACTGCTTTAAAGGCTAATCCTTGATTAAACCACGCCTCTTTCGAGAATGGATGTTTGTCGGTCACCTTGCGGTAAAATTCGATGGCATCCATGTAATTCTCCGTCAACTCGGTGAAAAGTAGGTGTTTGGTTAATAGGTTCGCCAAATATTCAGGAGGCGAAGTCATAATCTGATTCTTTGTCACCTGATATAGGCTGTCAAATTGTTGTAAACTCTCCATGATTTTTGCTTGCAGGGCATAGACGCTAAAATCATCTTTCTTTTCTTTGTCCAAAGCATCTAAAAGCGCTAAAGCTTGTGATTTATTTCCCGAAGCATTTAATGCCTCTGCTTTCAAAAGTTGCGCTTTTCTCGAAAGAGAAGTGAGGTGATCGATCGACTCAAAAAGATTGAGCGCTAGATAAGGTTGATCGATGAGTAAAAGCAACTCAATTTTATTCACGATAAATTCTGGAGAAAAAGGAAAAAATTGAATAGCAGCTTCATTTATCTCTAAACCTTCTTCATATTTTTCTTCCGAAAAACAGTGTTCTATTAATTTCTTGTAATCCGTTTTCTCAAGATTCGGAACGTTTCCATTTTGTGACATTGCCGTAAACTCAGAAAACAGCGCATCGAGGCGATTTTGGTACTTCATTCTCCAGTGTTTATTTGTGTAGTGGAGCGTAAATATACAGGAAAAAGTATCAGACAATGGTAATTTTGAAGTGTTATTTTTTTAGATATTTTTTTTTATAATTTTAAATACATGGTTGTAACATGCAGTTTATGAGTAAGTTATGAGCGTTAATATTTTAATACTTTTTTTATAATTCTTTAAATCCCTAGTGTTCAGCATTTTTTAAATATTTTTTATTCGTTATTAATTTTAATCCTTATTTGTAAATTGACATATTGCTTTTAATCCTTATTTGTGACATTATTTGAGGTCTTGCTGACCAAAAACACCCCTATAAATATCATCATGAAGAATAAAACATCTGTTGACTCCAATGTATCGCGTTTTAGCAGCATAGCTATAATGGTGGCGAGTACAGGTTGTAAGTAGATGTAGAAGCTAACGGTGCTGGCGCTGATGACCCGCAAGGCACTTACATTGAGCAAGTAGGCAAAGAAAGTTGTAAACAACAATACATAGCCAGTTGCCCACCATATCTTGGGCGTAAATGTCTCCCATGCAATTTCCAAAAAGGGTGGGACTCCGAAGGGTATCACAAAGATAAATCCAAATAGAAAGACCCATTTGATGACTGTCAGAGGATGATACTTTACCAATAGATCTTTGACGAGGATTAAATAGATGCCATAGCTCACGGCATTTATAAACACCATCAAGTCTCCATTGACGGTGCCTCCTGAGAACTCAATCTGCTGGCCATTGGTAATAATCAATATAGCCCCAGACATCCCCAACAAAATACCGATCAGCTTGCGCAGAGAAAGGATTTCTTTTCCCAAGACCAATGCAATAACCAGCACTAATATAGGAGTAGTGGTCATAATTAATGCGGCATGGATAGGGGTCGTGTGCTTTAGACCATAAAAGAAAAGTAACATATTGATGGCAGCACCAAACAAACCACTAATGATAAGTTTGGGCCAATCTTGCTTGTCTATCTTTTTTGTTTGAAGGCGATTAGAAAAGATAAAGAATAAAGAAGCGGCAAAACCTACGCGCATCAAGATAAAAGCACTGGGTGGGATGTAGTTGTTGTCTAGGACTTCTTTGGCGATGGTATAGTTAGCGCCATAAATAAGAGCTACTAAAAACAAAAACAAGTGGGCTATTGGTCGGCTAAGTTTCAATTTTTAGGCAAAGCAACGGTTTTTTATTGTTACTTCCAAAGATATTTAGAAGCAAAGTACACCACAAACATCGGCACTGCTATCTAATGGATAGAAGTGCCGATTTGTATGACCAAGTCTAGTCTCTTGGCTTTCCATGCTTTCTAGCTTTTTGGGCAAGCTTGCGCCTAAATTTCTTCTCTGTACGCTGTAATTTGGCCACCTTTTTGAGGGGTATCACTTGCTTTATATCTAGGTATAGTTTTCGTTGCAAGACGATCATCTGCTCTTTCACTTGAAGCCTATTTTCGAGTAGTTGCTCTAATTCGGAGTCAGACATGGATTCAACTTCACGGCGTTTGGGTCTGTTTTTTTGAAGTGCTTTTCTATCTTTTAAGAATTGATTGTAGATGGGCCAAAACTTTTCTTTTTCAGCATCCGTCAGCGCCAAATGCTCATTAATGAATTGCATCCGAAAGGCTTTGACTCTTTCCTTTTTGGGCGTCTGTGCAAATAGGCTTACTGTCAAAAAAAGGAGTAATAAAAAACTCAAATTCTTCTTCATGGTTTTATTTTTAAAGGTCTTCTGTTGAAATTAATAATTCTAAATCTTCATCGTAAAAATCCGTAATATTTTCGTCGATGTAGTCTAGGATTTCAGCAGTGGATAAATCATCCAAAGTGATGTTTGCTGTTTGTTGTTTTTGTTGATTCAATAGGGTATAGGATCCCATTCCAATTCCGATTAAAATGGCGACACTTGCGGCTATCTTTAAAAGCCCAAATCGCAATGTCTTTTTTTGCTTAACGGGCTTGTTTTCAGTAGTTTGCGCAAGAATGTTTTGACGCAAGTTATTGAAGTAGCCACTAGGCATTTCACTAGCCTCTTGCGCTCTTAGTTTCTTTAAAAGAGGGTTTAGTTGCTCCAATTCTTTTTTAATATTTAAGTCTTCCATTTTAGTGGATGTTTTTGTTTTTTAGATATTTTACTAGCTTCTTTACCGCATGATGATAGTTGGCTTTTAGTCCTCCTTCGGAGGTGCCTGTTATCTTTGAAATGTCTGCATAAGGCAAGTCTTCAAAATAGCGCAAATTAAAAATAATACGTTGTTTTCAGGTAGCTGTTGGATGGCTAGAGAAAGAAAATGAATGGTGTCCTCTTCATCGTGATGAGCAGTGGATTTTTGGCTAAAACTAACATCATCCATAGAGTCCGTTGTTTTCTGCTTGCGCAAAAAAGTCAAGGACTCATTTGTGGCAATTCGGTAAAGCCAAGTGTATAATTGGGCATCCGATTTAAATCCATAAATGCCTTTGTAAATTTTTACGAAAGTATTTTGAATCACGTCGTTTGCATCATCATGGTTTTTGACAATACTACGGATGTGCCAGTAGAGTCTTTGCTGATAGCTTTCTATCAACAGTTTGAATCCTTTGTCCATCTCTTCATTTTGAAGATACTGAACAATTGTTGCATCAGTCTCGGTGCTATCCTGCATTCAATTTGCATATTTGGTAGTAAGACCTAGCTTTTGCCAATAGGTTTAAGAGGGCGTTAATTTTTAGTTGTCAATTGTATGTCTGGAGCATAATATTCCAAGAGTACGGACATATTCACGTTTTTTTCTTTGTATTCAAATTTTTGCTGATAGATAGCAGAAATGGAGGCAGGGAAAGTTAAATTTTGGTCCCGGACGCTGAATTTGTATGGAAGTTGGGTGGGGCCCTGAATTTCCTTTCGGACATCTTTGCCATTTTTGTCGATGAGCAAGAGGATTAAGTGATCATTTTTGCCCAGGGGCGTTTTGGCATTGATAGAGATGAGGTCTTTTTCTTTTTTGGCAACAAAACCTTTGAATAGGGGAGCGGGAACACTGAAATCAAGGACATCTTTTATTTTGACTTCAACTTTTGCTGGAAAGCCATCTCGATGATAGACGGTGTATTTAGCTGGCAATGCATTTTTGGATTCTTTAGCCTCCATGACACCCCCATTAAAAAAAACTCCATCCTCAAAACTATGTGGCTGGGCGGTGGTTAAGGAAGCACCTTTGGTCGATAAAAATTCAGTCTTTGATTCGTCACTGTCCACAATGTAGCGATGATACAGGGCAAAGAAATATTGGTCTTTTGCTTGTGTTTTCTTGTCTTGGCTTTGGGATTGACAAGCCATAAGCGTGATAAGAAAGAGTATAGGTACAAACTTCATCGGACTTTTTTTTGTAAAGGTCTTATTTTTCCGCAAGGAAACGAACATTAAATAAGGAAATGTCAAAAGCAAAGTATGTCTATGTAACGGATGATGTCCATCCCTTGTTGATAGCAGGTCTAAAAGAATTGAATTATAAGGTAGATTATGAAGCTAAAGTCCCTTTGGCGGAAGTACGTAAACGAATAGGAAAATACACGGGTATCATCATCAATAGTAAGGTGTTGATGGATAAGGAAATGTTGGACAATGCCCCACTGTTGAAGTTTATTGGTCGGCTGGGATCGGGATTAGAGATTATTGATTTAGCTTACGCAAAAAAGAAAGGCGTGAAGGTGTTTCGGGCACCTGCGGGCAATAGTAATGCAGTGGGAGAGCATGCAGTGGGTATGCTCTTGGCCTTGGCTAATAACCTGATAAAGAGTGATATAGAGGTAAAGAAAAACATTTGGGACAGAGAAGGCAATCGGGGTTTTGAATTAAAAGGCAAGACGATAGGGATTATTGGTTTTGGACATACCGGGCAGCAATTTGCGCGCAAGCTGCAAGGGTTCCAGACAAAAATCTTAGTATATGATAAGTACAAGCAGCGGATTCCAAAATCATTTCGTTATGTGGCTAATGTAGATTTGGAACGGCTTTTAGCTAAGTCAGATATTATCAGTTTCCATCTACCGTTAACAACAGAAACCATTGGTTTTTTTGACATCGAGAAGTTGAACAAGTGTAAAAAAGGTGTCATCTTAATTAATACATCCCGTGGACAAGTGATTCCGACAGAATTGTTGGTAGGAGGTCTTCAAACGGAACAGATCGGGGGCGTATGTTTAGATGTATTTGAGAATGAAAAACCGCATACCTACTCTAATAAGGAAAAGAAGGCTTTTAAAAAGTTATTTGCTAGGACAAATGTAGTCGTTTCTCCACATATAGCGGGTTGGACGGTAGAATCCAAAGAAAAATTGGCGGCTATTCTCTTGCGGCAAATAAAAAAGCTATGAATTGTCTGCTACCAGATTTAGGGTAAGAAAAAATAATTTTTTTTTTACTAGGATTTGAAAAGTGACATATTATTAACTATCATTGTGCTTCCAAAATTTGGAGCATTTATTTTTAACGAATTAAAAAGGGTGATATGACAAGATCTATACTCCTCATTATGATGTTTTTAACCTTCGGACTCGGGCTATCAGCTCAGACGATACTTCGGGGGACAGTGACAGATGACACTGGAAAACCATTGGATTTTGCTAATGTAACTTTAGAGAAAGAAGGTATATATATAGGAGGGACCGCTACCGAGTTAGATGGGACGTATTCCATTCCGGTTGATCCAGGCACCTATACGGTCGTTTTTTCTATGGTGGGATTTCAAGATCAGGAAATCACGGGTGTATTAGTAAAATCAGGTAAGTCAACTACCTTAGATGCTTCATTGGCAGAAGAGGGGATTGTGATTAGTGGAGCCACGGTCATAGCGTATAAGATACCGCTTGTGGATAAGGAAGGTGGAAGTGGAGGTGGATTTAGTGCTAAGCAGATGCAAAAGCTACCGACAAGAGATGTATTGGGAGCAGCTTCCACAGTGCCAGGGATTAATACGATTGATGACGGTAGCAATGATTTGAATATCGGAGGTGCCCGTTCCAATTCAACTGTATTTTTTTTGGATGGTGTTCGTATTAGAGGACCTTTGCCACCTGCTTCGGAAATTGATCAGCTAGAAGTGATGACGGGTGGTATCGAAGCGAAGTACGGAGATACGGGCGGTGGTATTTTAGCCGTAACAACTAAAGGACCATCGGGTAAATTTTCGGGTAGTTTGGAAGCTGAAAGTTCTGAATATTTGGATCCCTATGGTTATAATTTAGGTTATTTGAATCTAGCGGGGCCTATTATTACCAAAAAAATAGAAGGAGGTCATAAGAAAACTATCTTGGGATTTAGAATCTCCGGTCAGTACCGCCAAGAAAAAGACGATCAACAGAGTTTTGTGCCTGTATATGTTGCTAGTGATGAAGCGAAAAAAGCATCAGAAGCGAATCCTACATTCATCAGAAACCAATCTGTTTTCTCAAGTGCACAAGAGTACACGACTATTGGAAAAGATGGGGAGTCAGGAGTGGATATTTGGAAATTAAACTATTCACCAGACGAACAAAGCAGAAATATAGCCTTAACCACTAAACTGGATGCACGACTAACAGATAAATTGCAATTGAGCTTGACAGGAACCTTTACAGATGATGTGAATAAGTTTACGCCTAGTGGATGGCAATTTATGAATTCACATAATAACCCGACTAGCTATAACAGACGATATAGAGGGATCTTTAGAATTCGACATAAACTAGGTAATTGGTCTGGATCTTCAGAAGATGGAGAAAAGGGAATGCTAAGAAATTTTGCCTACACAATCTTAGCATCCTACCAAAAAAGAGATTTTAGCCGAAAGGATGCAAGATTTGGCGATAATCTATTTGCTTATGGTCATGCAGGAGTAATAGATTTTGACTATGTTCCTACACTAGGATTTTCAACTTCACCTGATGTGCCAGGGGCAGCGGAAATTCCATTTGGAACCGGGATAGCTTATATCTTTCAAAATGGGTATGCACCCGCTTTTCAAAGCTATAGACCAAGTGATGTGAATCCAGGGCTCTCGGCCTACAATCCAAATGGAGATGCAGTGACAGGTTTGACGGATCTGCAAAGACAAAGTGGAATCGCCAGGAATAGTACGATTGATAATATTTGGGGACAGTTGGGATCAAGATATAAAAATGCGAATCAAGTGTACAATACTTATTTGTATGGGTCACAAGATTTGGCATCCATACAAGGGAATATCACGTTTGATTTACACCCTGGTAGCAACAGTAACCACTCCATCAGTATGGGTTTTCAGTACGAAGAAAGAGCAGATGTACAGTATAACCTAAGACCACAGGCTTTATGGGATATTGCACGGACAGCTGCGAATAGTGCACTACAAGGAATTGACACGAACATCGTGATAGGTACAATTGATACCATGTTCAATGGTCAACCGATTAAGCCTGTTATGTATGGAGCCCTTTTGGATAAAGATTTTGATGCCAATAAGCGCTTTTTCAAAGCTATTCGAGATTTGGATTCAGATGTAGGTTTGAATGACTATATAAATGTTTTTGGGTTTAGTCCAAGCCAATTAAGTATGGATATGTTTGCAGGTTCGGAGATAATAGGTAGCCATGAGGGTGGGAGCAGAACCTTAGATTATTATGGGTATGATTATTTAGGAAACCCAGTGGGAAGAAACACGTCTTTTAATGACTTTTTTACCTCTACGGATCAATATGGAAATAAGAATTATCCTGTTGCGCCCTCTCGTCCTATTTATTTAGGAGGATATATTCAAGATAAATTTATCTACGATGATATGATTTTTAAAATCGGTGTACGGGTAGATAGATATGATGCTAATACAAAAGTACTTAAAGATAAATTCTCTTTGTACCAAATCGAAAGTGCGGGTGTTTTTCATGGCATTGATGGCACAAAAGATAGACCTGCAAATATCAAAGAAGATTATAAAGTATATGTCACGTCTCCTGGCGGCCTTGAGGTAAAAGCCTATAGAAATGGAGAACAATGGTATTCGCCTAGTGGGGAAGAAGTCGCTGGTGGAAATTTAATTTTTGGTGGAGGAGTTGTTGTTCCTGCTTATCCAAATCAGCGAGATAAGCCAGTAGAGATACATGAAGAGGGATTTGATCCAGACAATTCATTCAAGGATTATGCCCCACAATGGGATATAAGCCCTCGATTGTCTTTTTCCTTCCCTATATCTGATAAAGCTAATTTCTTTGCACATTACGATGTATATTCTCAACGTCCTACATCGAATACGGTGATGACACCATTGGATTATTTTAATTTCTTCAACGATGGAGGGACGAGAAATAACCCAGCTTTGAGAACACAAAAGTCTGTTGATTATGCAGTAGGGTTTCAACAAAAGTTGTCTAATTCTTCGGCGCTAAAGTTGATTGCTTACTACAAAGAGTTACGAGATTTAATACAACGTAGAATGATTACGAATGTACCTATTGCGGGTCGATATACAACTTTTGATAATATTGATTTCGCAACCACTAAAGGTTTTACTTTTCAATATGATTTGAGACGTACAAATAATGTTACTTTGTTTGCATCTTATTCCTTACAGTTTGTAAATGGTACAGGATCTGATGCTAATTCCTCTAGGGGGCTTTCCACACGTGGCGTCATAAGAACGACCTTTCCTTTGAATTTTGATCAACGACATACGATTCAAGCTATCTTGGATTATCGACTGGAAGATAATCAAGGGCCACGTTTGTTTGGGAGACACATCTTTCAAAATGCAGGTGTCAACTTGTTGATGAGCAGTCACTCAGGGCGTCCTTATACGGCTAAGCGAATTCCTACACTATATGGTGGAGCAGTGACAGAAGGGGCTTTAAACGGCTCTCGACTACCTTGGTCATTCACGGTTGGAATGCGTGTGGACAAAGATTTTAACTTGACTAAGAAAGGAGCAAAGCATCCGTTATTCCTGAATGTTTATTTCAGGGCTGCAAACTTATTGAATACAGCTAATATCGTGAGTGTGTATCCTGCGACAGGTTCTGCCTATGATGACGGATATTTGACGACAAACTTTGGTCAAAGTGGATTGAATACAATCAGAAACTCAGGACAGAATATGGAATCCTACTTGAACTTCTATCAGTGGGGTTTAGAAAATCCAAACAATTTTGTACTGCCTAGAAGATTGTACATGGGCTTTATTTTTAACTTTTAATTGAGGACGTATATCTATTCGTTCATCAGAAAATCAATAACAATGAAGAAGATCTTATTTTTCATTCTCTTATGCGGCGCCATTCAAGTGGGTTTTACAAAGAACCCACCTCCTAAACCCAAACCTGCAGGGACTTCAACGCCCAAGGTGGATTTTAGAGCAGATTGTCAACCCGGTACAAATTCGGTTGATTTGGATGTAAATAACGTACGGGCTAGATTATTATCTCGTGGTGATTTTTGGTGGGATTACAATGATGCTAAGTATATCGTACCGAATGTTGCTGCAGGTACAGGAGCAGAAGAAATATCTTCTATTTTTGCTGGAGCTGTCTGGATGGGTGGTTTTGATAGTGGAGGTAACCTGAAACTTGCTGCGACCAATTATGCAAATGATGGTAACACCGATTTCTATCCAGGCCCACTAAATCCAATAGATGGAACAACTGATGCGCCTGTTTGTGTAGAATGGGATAGACACTTTGCGGTTACGGGAGCTCATATTTCAGAATTACAAATAAAATGGCAAATAGCAAATGATAATGGAGAAACTTTGTCAGAAGCTGATATCCCTGAAGACTTAAAATTTTATCCCGCAAAGGGTAATCCATATTTTGCTAGTCAAAATAATGGGTTTATTTTGCCTAATCAGGATCTTGGTAGTTTTCATGATAAGAATTCGGATGACATATATAATCCAATTGATGGAGATTATCCAGTAATTCAAATTGCAGGATGTCCAGATGAAAACTATGCTGATCAAATTTTCTTTCAGATATATAATGATAATGGTGGCCCCCATAAGACGACGTCTGGAAGTGCCATTAGAATGGAGGTACAGGTGCAAGCATTTGCTTATAGCACGACCGATGAATTAAATGATATGACTTTCATGCGGTACAAGTTGATCAATCGAGCGACGGATACGATTAAAGATTGCTACTTTGCGATGTGGATAGATGCGGATTTGGGTTGTTCTGATGATGATTTTGTTGGATGTGATACGACTAGATCGCTAGCTTATTACTATAATGCGGATGCAATAGATGGTCAAGCAGATGGATCGTGTCAAGGAGGTATGCCGACATACAATACTAATATTCCGCTGATAGGAATTGATTATTTCCGAGGACCAACAGATCAATTTGGAAATGAACTTGGGATGTCTTCTTTTACTTACCATAATAGAGGAGGGACAGATCCAGCACCACCAGGAGGTACAACAGACCCCGATAATGCAGTTGAATTTTATAATTATTTAACTGGAAAATGGAAAGATGGTTCTCCATTTTATGGAGGAGATGATGGATATCAAGATCCACAATTCCCTGAAATAAAATATGCCTTTCCAAGTCGTCCTGACGACGCAGGAGGTTGGTCGATGGCTCAAGCAGGATTGAGTGTAGGGGATCGTCGTACCGTTCAGGCGTCTGGACCGTTTGTGTTGGATCCAGGTTTAACTAATGAATTGATTATTGGATTACCTTGGGTACCTAATGTTAAACATCCAACACCAGATATTACTAGATTATTGGCAGCAGATGATAAAGCTCAGAATTTATTTGACAACTGTTTTAAGTTAATGGATGGACCGGATGCTCCAGATATGGATATTGTTGAATTGGACCAAGAAATTGTGATTGGACTTAGTAATAATCCACAATCACTATCTAATAATAAAGGAGAAGGATATTTTGAAAATGATATTGCGCATGAAGGAGAGCAATACCACTTTGAAGGATACCAGATTTTCCAAACGGTTTCTCCGAATGTGAGTTTAGCAGATTTAGATAATACGGAATTATCTAGATTGGTTGCCCAAACAGATGTAAAAAATGGTATAACGCAACTATTTAATTGGGAAGCTATAGGAATCAATCCAGACCCTACTAATCCAATTACGTTGTATGAGCCCATCTTAAAAGTATCACAAGTCGATACAACTATGGACATTGGTATCAGACATTCCTTTTCACTGAAAGAGGATGCTTTTGGGGAAGGAAAAAGATTGATAAACCACAAAAAGTATTATTATGTAACAATTGCATATGCTTATAATGAGTTTAGACCTTTTGATCCGAATGCACCTTCAGTGGGGCAAGCACTTCCTTATTTTACAGGACGAAAAAATGGATATGGAGAAAAGATTTTACCTATTACGGTAATACCACGTCCTTCCACTTACACCCAACTAGGAGCAAGATATGGCGAAGGACCGATTGTGACTAGACTTTCGGGCCACGGAACTGGTGATAATTTTGTGAAAATTTCTCAAGAAGAAAGGGAGCGGTTATTGGCTGCTAATGAAGCAGGTAATTTTGATGGAAAAGTTTCCTATGAACCTGGTATGGCACCATTTTCTGTAAAGGTAGTGGATCCGATAGATGTAAAAGGAGGTAAGTTTAGACTACGTGTCGTGGATGGATCTGGAGAAACGGCTCCACATTCTCTGAAGAATGAAATTTTAAATTGGATATTGGAGGAATTAGATGAAGGGGGCAATGTCGTGAATACAATTGACTCTGAGCATGATTTAGAATTTTTCAATGAACAGATTATTTCGGAATATGGAATTAGCATAGATATGAAACAATATACTGGGCCTTTTGCTCCAGACCAAGTTGATTCTTATGCATTGAATGAAAAGACACTGACCATTATTTTAAAGAATGGTAGAGTCATTAAGAAAAGTCTGTCTAAGTTTATTACGGATGTTGGTATAAAAGAAGTAGCTATTAATTCAGGTACTTTGATTTTAACTTATGAAGATGACGTAACCTCCAATAAGGATTTGGTGGCGTTTGTGGATGGATATGAAAAACAAGAACCGCCTTTTCCGCTTGGTATAGAAGTAAACTATTTGAATGAAGGTTCGAATTGGTTGACTACTCCTAGGAAGACCGGCCCTGTATCTTTTATAGATGTAGCAGACCCTATCAAAAAGAATTTTGCTAGCCAGGAGGACAAAGGTGTAACATTTTACCCTTATAGCTTGCTCAATACTTTCCAAGCAAGTCAACCTGCATTTATCACTCCGGGCTGGAATAACTCCTCTAGCTCTGGAGCATCTAATGATATTAATGGTTTGTATCATTTGAATAATGTGGACATTGTATTTACTTCTGATAAGTCAAAATGGAGTAGGTGCGTGGTCGTAGAAACGGCGTCTAAATTTTATAGTGAGGAAGGTATTGGTATTCCTGATTTTACAACTGAGGGGGAAAGAGAGCAGTTTCAGTTGAGAGCAGCTCCTTCTGTTGGAAAAGATGGCGCAGTTGATAATACAGGAGAGGGTATGGGTTGGTTCCCAGGATATGCGATTGACCTTGAATCTGGTAAGCGTCTAAATGTTTTCTTTGGAGAAAATTCTACTTATAGAGGTACAGACTATCCTGATGTCTTTGGACCGGAAGGGATTACAGGTGGAGATATGTTATTCAACCCAACTTCAGAGGAGTTTGTCAATTTAGGCAACACGATTAATACCGTTTATCTAGGCGGGCAACATTTTGTCTATGTTACCTATAATGAATATGACGGTTGTGCACAGCTGGCTCAAGATTTAGCTATAAATAATAATGGTTTAAGAGCTGTAGCCTTGAGTCAAATTCAATGGGCGGGTGCACCTATGGTTACGCCAGGAGAAAGGATGCTTTCAGTCGCTGATGGACTCATTCCCAATGATGTAGTTGTTTCGTTGCGTGTCGGTAAACCCTACAATACACATGAAGGATATAGCTTTAATCTTAATACAGAACAAGAGGCTATTGCTTATGGGGCAAATCCAGTTTATGAATTTGACTTAGGAGAATTACTACCAGCAGCGAAAACTGAAGCTGTTGCGCTTGAATCTGCTTTGGATGAAATCAATGTGGTGCCTAATCCTTATTATGGATTTTCTCCTTATGAGGTGGATCAGTTTAATACAACGGTTAAGATTACGAACTTACCCGCGAAATGTACGGTTCGGATATTCTCTTTGGACGGCAAGTTTATTAAGAAGTTTGAGCGGAATGAAGAAGAAATCGTTGATCGACTATCAAAGAATACTCGTCAGATTTTGCCTGATATTGCTTGGAATTTGAAGAATGCAAGTGATATACCGATTGCAAGTGGCGTGTATATTATACATGTTGAAGCACCTGGACTGGGTGAGCGAGTGATAAAATGGTTTGGAATGAACCGTCAGTTTGATCCTTCTGGATTATAAACACGAAGTTAGACCTACCGATACAAATACCTATTAAAAAGGTATTTGTATCGTAGGAATTGATATCTGCAAAAGACTATGACCAAAAAGTTTTTTGTGCCTTTTAAAAATTAATACAACCGATTTCGGTTAAAAATGAAGTGACTATGACCAAAAAATTACGCTTCCTACTTTTGTTTGTTTTCTTTGCCCCCTATATATTGTTTGCAGGTAATCCTGATAGACAAGGAGAGGCAGGTGCTTATGAATTGGTGCTCAATCCTTGGGCAAGAAGTGCAGGTTTGCACGGAATCAATATCGGCTCTATTAGCGGAGTCGAGGCAATGCGTATTAATCCAGCTGGGATTGGCCGCATTAATAGCACAGAGATTTTATTTGCCCAAACCCGTTATCTGATTGGAACGGACATTAATCTGAATGCAGGTGGCTTTGCCAAAAAGATGGGGAAAAATGGAGCTTTAGGTTTAAGCTTGATGGCTGTTGACTTTGGTGATATTAGAGTAACCACAACCGATCAACCGGAAGGTACAGGAGTAACTTATTCTCCTTCCTTTTTTAATATTGGCTTAGGGTACTCACATTCGTTTGAGAAAGTTAGTGTAGGAGTCTTGTTGCGAGTCGTGACAGAATCTACGTCGGATATCTCCTCCACAGGCGCAGCTATTGATGCAGGTGTGCAATATGTGACAGGACCAAAGGATAATATTAAATTTGGTATTGCTATTCGTAATATCGGGACACCGATGAAGTTTGGTGGACCGGGAATAGCGGCACAATCACCTATTAGTAAGGAAGGTTCAGAGTATAATTTGACGTATTCAGTACGCGGAGCCGTCTATGAATTACCTTCATTATTGAATATTGGTTTATCTGTTAAATCTTATTTGGCTCCTAAACATACCATTACAATTGATGGCGGCTTTGTTGCGAATTCTTTTGCACAAGATGCTGTTGGAATAGGTGTTGAATACGGTTTTAATGAAATGTTCATGCTACGGGGTGGCTATAAATATGAAATTGCTAAAAAGGATTCTAGAATAGAAGGGTCTGTAGATAATGGGCCTAGTGCAGGTGTGTCTATTGACGTGCCCTTGAAGAGGAAGGATGCTGCTGACATCTTGGGAGAAGCAACGACAGAAATCGAAACAGAAACTAAGACACCTCCTAGAATTGGAATAGATTATGCCTATAAGTTAACCTCTTATTTTGGTGGGATTCATTCTTTTTCTATTAGATTAAATTTTTAATTGACCTTTTAAAACAAAGACCTTACCTTTGTAAGGAATATTTCTTTAATATAAGATAAGAACGTTTCTTCCTTGGAAGAGACGTTCTTATTATTAAGTAGTTGGTATTCTTAATACATACTTAACTACAACTACCAAAAATTTGGATGTTATGTCTGATATAAATTACATTACCAAAGAAGACTTTGAAAGGCTTCAAGCAGAAATTCGGGAACTAAAAACGACAGGGCGTAAAAAAGCAGCTGAAGCAATAGCGGAGGCAAGAGAGAAGGGTGACCTTTCGGAAAATGCTGAATATGATGCTGCCAAAGATGCCCAAGGAATGCTAGAACTGAAAATTAATGAATTAGAGATTGCGATTGCTCGCTCTAAAATCATTGACATCTCAGACTTAGATTTGTCGAAAGTAACAGTGTTAGCTAAAGTCCTGATTAAGAATGTAAAAACAGGACATGAAATGAAGCTGCATCTAGTAGCTGAATCGACTTCTGATGCAGCGAGCGGTAAGATTTCGGTTTCTTC
>JAJRQS010000354.1 GCA_024280135.1 Bacteroidota bacterium
AATAGATTAGGGGCTTCGGCTTTGATGCAAGGATTGGCGGATGGTTATTTTGTCATTCCTTACACCATTGGAACTTTCCTATCTAAGGAAATAAGAACCCCTACTATCAGCACAGACCTTCCTGAATTTGCGGAAGCGGAACAAAAAATAAAAGGGCAGATTGACAAATTATTAGCCGTCAAAGGAAAAACTTCTGTAGAAGAATTTCACAAAGAATTAGGTAAAATCATGTGGGAATATGGTGCCATCTCTAGAACGGAGGAGGGCCTGAAAAAAGGTCGCGAATTGGTTCGTGCATTACGGGAGCGTTTTTGGCAAGATGTATTTGTGTCGGGAAGTGCCGACGATTACAATAATGAAATTGAGAAAGCAGGACGTGTAGCTGACTTTTTAGAAATGGGCGAACTATTACTAATTGATGCTGAACAACGCAAAGAATCTGCTGGTGGTCACTTCAGAGAAGAATTCCAGTCAAAAGATGGTGAGGCTGTGCGAAATGATGAAGACTTCGCTTATGTAGCTGCTTGGGAATGGAAAGGATGGTCTGAAGAGCCTGAAATGCACAAGGAAGATCTTGAGTTTAAAGACATCGAATTAAAAACAAGATCCTACGAGTAAGCCCATCGGTAGCGGCTCCTATTAGGGGCTTTTAAAAAAGAAAAAATCATCAGAAATGAAACTTAATTTAAAAATCTGGAGACAAAAGAACAACAACAGCAAAGGGCATTTTGAAACCCATGTTGTTGATGCCAATGAGCATATGTCATTCCTAGAAATGCTTGACGTACTGAACCAAAATCTACTGGAGGATGGTAAAGAACCTGTTGCGTATGAGCATGATTGTCGAGAAGGGATTTGTGGTGCTTGTAGTATGGTCATTGATGGACATCCACACGGTCCCAATGCCAAAACAACTACTTGCCAATTGCACATGCGTTTTTATAAAGAAGGCCAAACCATCACCGTAGAGCCTTATCGAGCCAAGGCTTTTCCTGTCATTAAAGATTTAGCGGTAGATCGTTCTTCTTTTGATAGAATTATCCAATCTGGTGGGTATGTTTCTGTAAATACGGGCGCGCCGAGAGATGCTAACGAAATACTCATTGATAAAGATACGGTCGAATTTGCCATGGATGCTGCGGCTTGTATTGGTTGTGGTGCTTGCGTAGCCGCTTGCCCCAATGGCTCTGCAATGTTATTTACAGGCGCTAAAGTCAGTCACTTAAATCTTTTACCGCAAGGTCAAAAAGAAAAGGACTTACGATCGTTAGCGATGGTCAGACAGATGGACATAGAAGGTTTTGGTAACTGTACCAATCTGGGTGCTTGCGAAGCAGAATGCCCCAAAGGAATCAGCTTAATTAATATCGCGATGATGAATCGTAACTATTTATCAGCATCCCTTTTGTCTGATAAGTAAACCACATCTAACCAAATAGATGAGGCTGCCACTTTTGTGGTGGCCTTTTTTTATGTTTTGTGTTCTCAAGAGGAAAGGGGAAAGGAGGAAAAAATGGTATAACGGTTTTAAGGTGTTAAAGTGGTCTTTTGGTGTTAAGGTATAGCGGTTTTATGGTGGGTACTAAATTTAGAGGTAAAGGGCGAAGGGGAAAGGGTGAAGGGAGAGGAGAAAAAAATGGTTCTTGGCGATTTGTAGTGGGTTTTTATTTTTGGGATACTATATCTAGTTTGGTTTGAACGGCTCGAAAGAACCTATTTAACGCCGAAGGCTCTTTAAACGCTGCGGTAGTAGCCTTTGAACAAAAATAGGAACAAAGCCATTTTTAATGAGGAATTTCAAAAACCCACTACAAATGACGAAGAGCCAAAAAATTCGGGCATTCGTGGCAATACCTAATTCGTAAATAGCCACCAATTCAACAATTAAGACCTAGAAAAACCGTAATTTTGGACTATCAATATTAAACATACGGAATCAACCTAGATAAATGACTAAACTAGCAAAACATTTTGCCCCCTTTCGAAAAAAAATAGTAGGCATTGACGCTACATTTCCTTCTCCTTACGGTAAAAAAAACATTCTGTATGCGGATTGGACTGCTAGTGGTCGATTGTATGCACCGATAGAGGAAACCCTCAGTTTTCAAATCGGTGCTTTTGTCGGCAATACCCATACCGAAACGTCTATCACGGGTACAGCCATGACGAAGGCCTATCACAAGGCCAAGGAAATCATCAAAGCCCATGTCAATGCAAATGAATCTGATGTATTAATTTCTTCTAATTCCGGAATGACAGGAGTGATTAATAAGTTTCAACGCATCCTAGGGTTAAAAGTGCATGAGCGATTTGAGTCTATGGTCAATATTGCAGAAGAAGATCGCCCCGTTATTTTTGTCACCCACATGGAGCATCATTCTAACCAAACCTCTTGGCTAGAGACCATCGCAGAAGTTATTGTCATCGAAGCGGATGAAGAGGGACTAGTTTGTCTATCCAACTTACAAAAACTCATTGACCAGTATCCGAATAGAAAAAAGATAGCTGCCGTGACTTCCTGTTCCAACGTAACGGGTATCATGACCCCTTATCATCAAATAGCCAAAATGATGCACCAACATGATGGACTTTGCTTTGTAGATTTTGCTTGTTCTGCTCCCTATATTGACATCGACATGAACCCCTCAGATCCGCTAGAGCGCCTAGACGCTATATATTTCTCTCCGCACAAATTTTTGGGCGGTCCAGGATCTGCTGGAGCGCTATTGTTCAAGGCTGAGCTTTATAAAAACCGTGTTCCTGACAATCCAGGAGGGGGTACCGTCAATTGGACCAATCCTTGGGGCGAACACAGTTATATCATGGAAATAGAAGCACGTGAAGATGGCGGTACGCCTAGTTTTTTGCAAACTATGCGCACCGCTTTAAGTATTCAGCTCAAAGACCAAATGGGCACTCAACAAATCATGGAAAGAGAGCATGAGCTATTAGCCATATTGTGGCCTCGTATGAAAGCCATTCCTTCGTTACATCTATTAGCCGATAACCAACCCAATCGTCTTGGCGTGATTTCCTTTTACTTTGAGGACATTCATTACAACCTTGCGGTCAAAATATTAAATGATCGTTTTGGTATTCAAACCCGTGGGGGTTGTTCCTGTGCCGGTACTTATGGGCACTATCTACTTGAAGTATCTTACCAAAAATCTAAAAGTATTGTCAGTAATATTGGGCAAGGTGATCTTTCTATGAAACCTGGCTGGATACGCTTATCCATCCACCCGACCATGACCGATACTGAAATGGAGTTCTTAGCGCAAGCCCTAGAATCCCTAGCCAAAAACCATCTGGAATGGGCCAAAGACTATGTCTATGATGGACAGAAGAATGAATTTTATCATCGGTCTAAGCCTCAAGTGGAAGCGGAAATGGTAGCGGCTTGGTTCAAGTAACGAAGCGTTACTTTTTATTACTCTGTGTCACATAATCACTCAGATCCTGGCCTTTTGGCTTTGGTTCAGAAGCACAACTTGCTTTTTGACAATCCACAGCCTCTTGCACACTCATAAAGAAATGATCTCCTGTACTTTCTGTCAGTATATCAGCTTTTGTCATGGCGTCTCTTACCGGACCTTTTACACCCGTAAATGCAATTTCTATTCCTTTTGATAAATACTCTTCCACCATATCTTTGATGGCATGAACGGCACTACTATCTAGATTATTGATACTTTCGGCATTCAAGATGACTAACTTTAGTTTGTCCCCTTTTTCTTCTACTAATTCTTCTATTTGTTCCTTAAAGTAAGTCGCATTTGCA
>JAJRQS010000355.1 GCA_024280135.1 Bacteroidota bacterium
AGATTAGATTTATTTGTTGCAAATAATAATAAGGCAGGAGGGATGAATTTCAGCTACAAAAGTGCTCATTTTAGTTCGGAGTAGCAATATTATTCAAGGTTTATAGGCTAAATTACCCCACGGTAGGCACAGGTTGAATGAGCATTATTTGTAATATGGGGCACTGTGGGGGGGCATTGCAACGCCCCACAATGCCCCACCATAATGAAATATTATTATCTTTGCACTATGTGGAAACATGAAACCTCTTTTGCCGGTCAATTGTTAAGAAGACTAGGTTTTAGCCTTGTAGGCTTGTCCATAATCCGATTGATATTCCTGATAAATAACCATTCTTTTTTTGAAGATGTTACTTTCTTGCAAGGGCTAAAGCTTTTTTTTGTAGCCTTCCGATTTGATTTAGTTGCAGTAATATATGCCAACTTGTTATTGATCCTATTTTCACTATTGCCGATTCCCTTTAGAAGTAAAAATGGATACCAGTCTTTTTTGAAGGTATTGTTTGTTGTGTTCAATGCACTTTTGTTTTTTATTGAAATAATTGATATTGGTTTTTATCGATTTGCTTTTAGGCGTACAGTAGCTAGTGATCTAACGATGTTTTCTAATAATAGATCCAATTTGTTGAGTTATTTTATTGAATATTGGTGGTTAGTCATGTTATTAATTGGGATGGTCTTTGGCTTGATTCGATTTGTCAGGCAAGCGAACTTTTTTGTCCGAAAGGGGAAATGGTATTATCAGATTCTTATTTTTATTGCGGGTGCAGGTCTAACAGTGCTAGCAGCTAGAGGCGGTACTCAATTACGTCCCATAAGTCCAATCACGGCAACCAAATATACACAAAGCCCTGTTCAGTCCCACTTAATTGCGAATACGACCCTTAATTTAATCTTCTCTTTTCAGGAAAAAGCCATCCAGCAAAAGCATTATTTTAATGAAAATGAATTGGATGTAATCTACACAATTGAGCATAATCCTCAGCCCAAAAAGCCATTTCGTAGAAAGAATGTCATGCTCATCATCATGGAGAGTTTGTCTAAGGAATACACAGGTGCTTTCGCAGAAAAACCATACACACCTTTTTTTGATTCACTAGTTCAAGAAAGCTACTATTTGGAGAATACTTTTGCGAATGGGCTGCGATCTACGGAGGGCATTGCGGCAATCACGGCCGGACTGCCACATTTGATGCAAGACGCTTTTATTTTTTCTGCCTATCAAACGAACAAGCTAGATGCTTTGGCGAGTTTGCTCAAAAAAAAGGACTACTACTCTGTTTTTTATCATGGCAGTTATGAAGGATCAATGGCGTTTGAATCTTTTTCCAAATTACAGGGATATGATGATTTTATTGATAAGTCTAATTATAACAATGAAGCCGATTTCGACGGGCATTGGGGTATTTGGGATATTCCTTTTTTTGAATATACAGCAGATAGACTTTCTGATTTACCACAACCTTTTTTTGGGACGCTCTTTTCATTAACGTCTCATCATCCGTACAATGTAGAACAATGGTTCGAAGAAAAATACCCCGACATGGATAAGCATTTTCGGACAGTCTTGTACGCAGATCTTGCCCTCCAACGGTTTTTTGCGAAAGCAAAAAAGACAGATTGGTATGAAAATACACTATTTATAATTACAGGGGATCACACGGGTCCAAGAATTTCAAAAGAATATCAAACCGCCTTGGGGCAATTTAAATCGCCTATTGTTTTATTTGATCCGCAAGGTGAAATAAAAGGAAAACACCAAGGATTGGCCCAGCATATAGATATTATCCCCACGGTTTTGGATTTTCTAAATTATGATCTGCCCTATAATACCTTTGGTCAAAGCATGTTGGATACCACGCAAACAAATTATGCCATCATGCACACAGATCTATATCAAATTTGTGACGAGCAGTATATACTTCGTTTTGATGGGGACTACGCTTTGTTTTTATTCGATTACAAAAAAGACCCACTAAATAAAGACAATCTAATCGACAAACGCCCAAACGTCGTGAAAAGACTCGAAAACCAACTCAAAGCACGCTTGCAACGATACAATAAAAGTATGATTGAAAATGGTTTGGCTCATTGAATTATTAATTTCAACTTAATTGCTCCATAAATTTTTATTTAGCTTAATTCCTCTACCGATAGCTGCTAATCGGTATCGTTTCCTCAAACCATCCCACTACTCAAATCGAATATATTCTATTGGATTCAAGGGTTGCATCTGATACCAAAGCTCAAAATGGAGGTGCGGCCAGAAGTTTTAGTACCTGTATTGCCGATGATTGCAATGGCCTCACCCCAACAAAACGGATCCGTAACGATTACGCTAAGTGATCATGAATTATTTTCTCCACCGTAATCATTGTAATTGGCAAGTGCTGTCTATACAATAGAATGGAGTTTTTCAGCGATACATAGATTACGGCTAGTTAGTCAAAACCTTCACTAAAAAACTCTAGAAGGGTCATATCAATAAGCCTAAGCAAGGTACTAAATCTTAAATCTGACCCGTTTTCATAGCGCCGTATTGAGCACGTGCGATATTATGATCAAAGGCAAATTGCTCGTAATTAGAATAACCTTTGGCTTTCCGAAATTGTTTAATTCGGTTTCCGAGTTTATTTAATTTCTGAATTTCTTTCTTGCTTAAAGGCATATGCAAAGAAAGGAGAAAGAAATAAAATTAGGTACTACTTAAAAAATACTACTAAAAAGTAGTATTATGTTTAATATTTGTCTATCGTTGCATCTGTATAATGGAGATGTAATGCATTGTGTGTTTAAAAAAAGTGCAGCAGGCAAGTAAAAAACATATAGGCAAATTTGCCTATATTGAATAATATCCATCCCTTTGTCGCTGGAGTAGCGTTTGTTTGTAAAAAATATGATAATTATGTTAAAGAAAAAATACAGGGCTTTGTTGATTGCTTTGGTTTCTATTCCCCTCCTTACTCTTATAGGGTGTGGGATAGGAAAATCTTCTGAAGAAAAGAATTCCAATGGTTCTAAGCATACAAGAATTGTAAAAAATAAAAAACCTGCAAATGAAACGCCTGAGAAAACTAAAGGTGTAGAGGATTTGGCTATATCTGAAAATAAATCAAATAGTTCTTTGATTGGCGCAAGTTCAGAAAGGTTGGTGAAACTAGGCGATTCAATCAGTCAAGCAGTACTTGCCAAGAAGACTGATAGTATCAGCAAAAAAGAAAGTATCACTTACATTGAAGAAAAAGGGTCATTTATTATTTATTTTAAAAATAGGGCAAATGATACTGTAGAATTTGATGTAATCAAAAATAACCCATACAATAATTTGAGTATTAATGTGCCTGCTTACGTGAATGATTTAAATTATAAATTGTATGAAGTTTTAGATAGTGCAGTTAACGAGGATGTAAAAAAACAACTTTATATTTCATCTGAATATGAAATGTACAAAAATTTTAAGATAAGCTCTGTTGAAAGCGCGCAGCGTTTATGGATTAATGGTGATTTTGCGGTACTGGTCTATTCCGTATATACAAATACTGGTGACTATAGCTTAATAGGGGACAGAGGAATAGCCATTATATTCAATAAATATGGGGAAGAAGTACAGCGATTTGATAATTTGGATATTGATCTTCAAACGGCTGCTATTACCTCCGACGGGCGATTTGTAGGATTTTCGCATAGTGGATTTGAAACAGTTTATGATGCCGCTTTAGTTAGGACGCCAAGTTTTACAATCTATGAAGTAGCAACAAAAAAGAAAGTTTATGGGGAAGTAGCTCCTGAAGGCGTGTTAACCGGAGGAGTATCTGTTGATGAAGTAAATATGTTTCATGGAAGATTTGCTTTTAAAAGGATATTGATAAACCCCTATGATAGGATACTGTATTCAAATTTCATATCACCTCCACCCAAAAAAGGTACATCTGAATATGAAAAAAGGATACGGCTAAGTAGAGAAAGGATATGGGTTAGGAGGACAAAAACAGGAATCATATTTCGAATAAAATCTACTGGAGAAGAGTTTTTGCGACATTATGATACTCTTTATGATACAAAAAAAAGCTTTTAGATATGAAATTTAACTTTAGTAAAATAGTAATCCTTGTCTTTGTCTTGCTGAGTAACCACTTCGCTTATTCACAGTTACAAGACTTAAATCTGGAATATAAAGATTGTCAAAACTGCGGGAGTTAGAATGCTAATTGTAATAGCAATGTAAATGCTCCTGTAAATGATACTGAAAATACTAATTATACTTATGGGGATAACGTTGAGTATCAAACTAATCAGGTTACTTCAGATTTTGGGCCACGTCGTTTGATTTCCTATTTATCAATCGATGCTTCTAAAACGAATTTGTTTAAGCAAATAAATGAAAATTCAACGGAGAATAAGAGCGTATATCATATTTATCCCAACCCTTTTGTTGATGAACTCAACCTTGAAATTACATCAGAAGCCGTTCAACAGTTTTCTATTGTAGTTCAAGATTTAATGGGGAAAGAAGTGTTAAGAATAAAGACTAAACCAATTATAGGTACGGAGACGGAAACCATAGGTATGGCTACAGCTCCACCAGGCATTTATTTTTTAACTATCCAAGATAAATCAGGAAAAATATGGTCTAAAAAAATAATTAGACATTAATATTTCCTACCTTAAGCAAAAAAAATGAAGCAATTAATTTTCGTATTCCTAAGTATTAGTTTTCTACTCTCCTGTGGAAAAGATCCTGCACCGAGTTCAACTAAAATTGGATTTCCTTCCACGTATGAATTTACGCATTCAAGTGAAGAAGAGGTGAAATTTTTCATTGTAAAACCACAGGATGAATATGCGGAAGTAGAGGTGTCGAATACCTATATAAGTGATTATAAAGAGTTGATGGATGAACTACGAGTTGATATAGCCGAATATAATCCTTTTAAGGCCTATCATTTTTTGAAAGAAGGAGTTGTTGATATTCATTATGTAGAAGAGGGCCTCGATACTTTGCTGAATACTACTTACAGTATAGCAGAGGAGAAAATCTCCTTTCAGCTAGCAGGCTATACTGATTTCGTTACTTTCTTGGATGAGGATAATCAAAATATGCGGATGCCTTGGTCTGGAAACTATCTTAACACCAATTCCAATTCAAAAAGAACCAATTCTA